>NZ_JACVVH010000042.1:0-44574 GCF_016647865.1 Pseudomonas sp. S60
TGTGAACACCTCAAAAATTGGATAGGTGTCCAACTTTTGTGGGGCAGTCCATACCTGCAGCAGCAGAAAACCCAGATCTAGAGCATTGGAGAGTACCACAGGGATTCTCGCGCCTTGTCAGGCCCCAGGGAATGCAAGCGATCGCACGCGGGTTGCGTAGGTTTTCATGCCGCGCTTAGGAAGAGGTGGCGGCTTGGTACCTTTTCGGGTGTGACGGCTGGTTTCTGTACGGTGCCAATGTTGCGCACCCTGAATGGATGATAAGCGTGAATTGATATGTTATAACGTGCCAATTGATCTTATTTCACAGGGTCTGATCGCTTGCGTTTGCGGGAGGTTTTTCGCCCTTTGGATCATCTCAAGAGTGGCTGACGGAGAGACCTGCAGCCAACGATAGGACGCGGGCTGGCTTAAAAACGGCTCAGCCTTCCAGAGGATACTCATGCGCAGCGTTGACGTGGTAATTGTAGGCGCCGGGCCAGCGGGCATTGGCATGGCCATGGCACTGCAGCAAGTTCGTGGGCTGGAGTGTGAGGTGCTGGAGCGTGGGCAGCTCGGTGAGTCGTTCCGTCTGTGGCCCACCCAGACGCGTTTCATAACCCCCTCCTTCTACAGCAGTCCTTTTGGCCTGGCTGACCTGAATGCAGTTGATCCAATCAGTTCACCTGCTTTGTCTGCCGGTACAGAGCATTTGAGCGGTCTGCAGTACGCAGATTACTTGAGGTCGGTTGTAGAGACTGCGCAGTTGGCAGTGAGCTGTGACTGCGAGGTACATGAAGTCGCGTCAACCGCAGATCACCGCTTCCGATTGACGACCGAGCAGGGTGACTACGATACAAAGTTCCTGATCTGGGCTTGTGGCGAGTACCAATTCCCTGATCTCAAGCCTTTTCCGGGCGCGCAATGGTGCCTGCATTATGCAAGCGTGACAGATTGGCGGGACATGGAACCAGGCCATTTTACAGTCATCGGCGGCTACGAAAGTGGAGTAGATGCTGCATTCAACCTCCTACAGCACAATCATGGGGTGCGCCTGCTCGTACGTCGGAAGACTTGGGATCTGCCCGATGTAGATGATCCTAGCCAAGTTTTATCGCCATATAGCCGCGAGCGCTTGCGTGTGATGGAAGACGCTGGTGCACTGGAAGTCGTCTACGGGGTCGATGTCGTCGAAGTAAGCTGCGATAACCAAGGGGGTGTCCGTGTCCATGCTGGTGATGGCCGTTACTGGGACAGCCAGACTCCACCGATACTGGGAACTGGTTTCGTCAAGGGCGGTGGTGCGCGACAGATTGCTGAACATTGGTCGTGGGATGAAGCAGGGCGCATTCGACTGAGTGAAAATGATGAGTCCTTGCGCACGCCTGGCCTATTTCTGGTCGGCCCGCAGGTTCGCCATGACGCGATGATTTATTGCTTCATCTACAAATTTCGACAACGGTTTGACGGTATTGCGCGCGAGATCGCTAGGCGTTTAGAGCTTGACTGCACTGCGCAGATATTGACTAGCGGCACTTGGGGCCCTTTTGGCAATCCTGAATGCTGCGAGGGTTGCGCATGTTGAAGACGGTGTTCTCCTCCCCAATGCCACTGGGCGCGAGTTTGGCTACCATCATTTTGCTGTGCTCCATCGTGATCGGTGCCGCGGCGGGCAGTAGTGCGCCAATCGCAGGAAAATGGCTGGGCCAGCAGGTGGATTACACACTGTTACTGTTGGTAGGTTCTCTGTTTTTCAGCGTACGCTTGGATGCATTGCTGGAGGTAAAAAAGCATTGGCCGTTCATGCTTGCAGCTTTGGTAGCAAACTTCGTCATTGTACCGTTGATTGGTTATGGTGTAGCAACGTTCTTCCTAGGCTCGCAACCCCTGGTGTTCGTTGGCTTGGTCATCTATTTTATGTCGCCTTGTACCGATTGGTTTTTGGGGTTTACTCGGCTGTCCGAAGGTAATGTTGCGCTCGGTTCAGCGCTGATCCCGATAAATATGACCTTGCAGCTGCTGCTTTACCCACTATATATGATTCTCTTCGCGCAGCATGCGGTCACCGTAGATCCAGGCGTCATTGGTACCACGCTGTTTCAATGGTTTTTGGCGCCGCTGATGGTCGCGTTATCTGCGCATAAATTTTTACGTGCCCGACTAGGCACAATACGGTTTCAGAAACTTCTGTCGCACATTGATCAGGGGCTGCCTTGGGTAATGGGGCTGCTGGTGATGGAGATATTTGCCGCTAACATCGACGTAATCCTTTTGCACAGTGGCGTGTTTGCCAAAGCACTCGTCGCAGTCTTCATCTTCTTCGTACTCACCTTTTTGATGGGAGAAGGGCTCAGTCGTCTGCTACATTTCCGGTACCCTGAGCATGCATTGCTGAGCATGACCACTGCAGCTCGTAACGCACCGCTAATGCTCGCTGTGACCATGGTGGCGCTCCCGGGCCAGCCGCTGATCTACGCCAGTTTGATAATAGGCATGCTGCTTGAGTTTCCTCATTTAACCGCTCTGTGCCGAGTGTTGTTAGGCTTGCAGCGACGACAAACCGTTGCTCATTTGAAATCAGCGGCTGGAGATCCTTGATTTGGTTTAGGTCGCCTACCGAAGTCGCTGTTGGATCCCTGTGAGTATTGGCTCGCCGAGACTCTACTCGATCACAAGATAACGCTATCAAGGGGGCGTGATGAACAATCATCTGATTTTACAATATGGCGCGGAAGTCTTTGTAACTGGCGGTTTCAAAATCTGTATTCGGCAGATTCAGGAAGATACTCAGCAACTGCTTGTTTTTGATGATGAACAAATCGATGGGCTGATAATCGCTTTGCAGCGGGCTCAGCAGCAGGCGCGCCACGAGAGGAAGTTAGACATAAAGCAAGGAGGCGAAGAGTGATGAACTCTGGGCACTCGCCTTCGCCTGAACAGGCATACTTCGATGTCCCAGAAGTCTCTCTTGAAGCTGCCCCTATTCGAATTCCTCACAAATTTTCGTACGCAAACGATTCTTACCAGATGTTCGTGCATTTACTGGGTGTGGGCAGTGAATTTAGTTCGCCGCGCTGGGCGGTTGCGATAGAGGTGCTTCAGGGTCAAGAAATTATGTTGCCTGTAACTCGGGTCGACAGTGAGCTGTATGACTATGTGGACACGGCGCGGCAGGTTGGCCTCAAACACGTGATGCAATGGGTAGAAAACCACCAACTTTCTGGCAGCGTTTGATCATGCGCAATAAACGCTCAACCTCGGTGTGAGCCTAGACCTTGCCTCCAATTTGTACAGGGCGCGGCTCGCTGCGTTTACTGTTCTTTTCCCAGTGCTGTGCCGATTGGAAATTGCCAGATGGTTTGGCGACCCGCAGACGCTGACGCTTCTCAGCCCAGATATCTACCGCCGACGCTGTCCGGTCTCGTTGTGATGAAGCTCTCGCCGAAATCCCAACGAGATTCTCAGGTACCTATCAGCATCGAAATGCCTTTCCACTTGTTAATTCATACCGTGAAAAGGCCATATTCATGTTGAGATGGTTACGCCCGCTTTATCCGAGGGCTTGCCTGGGTACTAGAGCTTTCAGGGGACGAGGGTCAACAGACCGGCCATCACTCGCCCAGACGTGAGCAACGCGGTGATGACCGGCGCTTCAGTTAGCCGTATAGAGGTAGCCTTTAGTGGGAGAATGCAGACGCGCTGCGCCGGGAAGCCAAGAGCACCTCCGCGTCCGGTCAACCCAATGACAGCCACTGATCAACACTGAGCGCTAAGGTTTGCCTCGTTTGCATACACCAGTGCTTCTTCCGCCAACTCAAGCATTTTCGCTAGCGTTTCCGCATCCACGGCGTGTGCATCACGCAGCGCGTATGCCTGGTGCAACAGTTCTCGATGATGCTTCGTGGGTTCGCTGATCAGCGCATCGGTGTCTTGGAGGAGGTGATACCACTCGGGAATGGTGATCAGCTTGGTTTGTTGAGCGAGCATGTGGAACCTGTGACTTATGCTGTATGTGCATACAGTATCAGAAAACGTTTCTCAAGTACAGGGCAGTGTGAGCCTCGTCTGGATTGAGCTGCGCCCAGTTTATGAGTCGCATCACAAATGTTGCCCCGAGAGCCTATAACCGGCCCGTAAGATGCCTTGTCACTTGAGAGACGAACTCGCCATGAGGAGTGCGGTGCTCTGTCCAGCGACCCGCGCCCTTGGGCTTCGCTCGGTGCTCTGCTGTTGTGATCAAAAGTCGTTCTTTGGCACGTGAAACGCCTACAAAATAGACGCAGCGTTCCTCCGCAAGCTTGCCCCAGAATGCCTGGGTTTCGACCCCGAGAATGATGACCGTGTGAAACTCAAGCCCCTTGCTTTTGTGGATTGTGAGAAAGCGTACGGCCTGGTCGTCTGACAGCCGGGCGAGCGCACCGGGAATGGTGTTCTCGCTGACGAGGAGCGCTCCGATCCTATCTCGGACTTCGCGCAGAATTTCACGCAGGCGCGGCTTCGACTCGTAGTCTCCAGAAAGCGCCGTTAGAATCGGATAGCCTACGTCCTTGAGGAAGCTGCTTGAGAGAGTCCACCAGGCCTCATAGGGCGAGGTGGTTTTAGCCGCGGCCTTAACTTGGCGCACATGGGCGCGATATGTCGTTTCAAACAACCTGTGAAGGTGGTCACGACTGGCCTCCTCATAGGGGGTGAACAAGTCCATCAGACGCGCCCAGGCATCCGACTGGCCTTTGCCATACAAGCAGGTGAGGTAGTCAATTATCAGCCGGGCTGCAGGCTCTTTTAGCAAGTCCTGCAGCTCGCTGTCGTTCCGTGCAGCAATGCCCCGGCTGGCAAGCTCCGCCATCAGGGCCGAGCCGTAATCGTCAACTTGGCGAGGCATCAATATTGCGATTTCTCGCGGTGGAACTCCCGCTTCGATCCACTGGCGAATGTTGTCAGCCAGCACCATCGCTTCTTGTGAAGAATGCTGGAAATGAACCGCCAAGACCTCCCCCTCATCACCCGAGATCAGCTCTGCCGGCGTCACTGCTGCGGGGTCAATTTCACGGATGATTTCATTCTGAACGCGCAGCAGATTGGGCTTCGATCTGAAATTCGCGTATAGGTGGAGGGGAAGGGCATCGAAGTCAGTCGCATACGTCTTGAAGATGCCCTCCAGCGCTCCCGCCCACCCCATGATCATTTGCTTGCGATCTCCGACTGCGGTGAGGTGGATGCCGGTACCGAGGAAGAGCAGCTTGATGAGCTCATACTGGTCAGCGGTGCAATCCTGGAACTCGTCCAGGAACACATGCGCGTAGGTTTTGCGGATTGCGTTCCGGGCAACCTCGCTGCGCTGAATGATCTTGATGGCGAGGGGCAGAAGCTGCTTGAAGGTGATCTGCTTGCCTGGAATGGCCTCTGCGCCAATTGCGTAATCCGGACTTAAGCCTTCCTCCGCAATGATGGGGAGGAATTTATCGATGATCCGTTTTGCGAAGCCATGGAACGTCACACTGTCGAAGCGTGATGCGAAGTTCCAGCCACAGCGGAGCTGAATCCTCTCCTTCAGGTTACGACTGGCATCTGTCTTGAACGACACCGCAAGGATTCGCTTGGGGAAGCGGCAGCTGTTGGTTCGCAAAAGGTAATCGGCACGTTGGGCCAGCACCTCGGTCTTGCCGGCGCCTGGCCCCGCGGTAAGCAAGATCGACCGATCAAGCTCGCGAACCACGCTCCATGCATTTTTCTCCAAGCGCACGCCAGGCGAGGGAGCCCATTGATCATGAGAAATCACTCGGGAGATTCCTCGAGCTTGGCTTTGAGCCGGTCTGCTAGCCGATTAAGGGACGGTGGAAGCGAGGCCAACAGCTCCGCGTCAGTAAGGTTGCCCAGCGCATCCAAGTGAGCTGCAGGCTTACTGCTGAGCTTGAACAGCTTGTGGTAGGCCGCGAAGAGTTGCTGCTCATCAGCATCGTACTGCCCCGGATTGAAATGGCTCTTGCCAAGGACGGTTACGTGATCGTGCGGTGTAGGGGCTGAACGCTCGGCACCAAAAGCATCGGGAAACGCTTTGAGCATCGCGAAATCCAGATCCAGTGGATCCGAGAAAAACACGTCTCGTTTTTCCAGCTCCGCAAATATGCTTGTTGGGCCTTCGTTGCCATTTGGGAAACAGTGCGCACTCCTTATCAGATATTGAGGATTATCCCAGGCAAGGCGCTCCCAATCACTGGGGATGTTACGCGCGGGATCAAACCTGTCGAGTTGGTCACGTATGTAGTTCACACGGCCCCAGCCACCTTGATGGCGACCCACATCGAGGTCGAGCAGTGTGATATGAGGAGTACCTAGCGCGTTCAGCAGTCGCCAGAAGTGATTCACATGCCGGCCTCCCAGCGGAGCGATCGCCACAGCGTACTCATCAACGGGAGCTCCCTTGGCTTGAAGAATGCGAGGCAGCACGATCTCTTCACTGTCGCCTTCACCGAGCACCACCAGGCGTGCGAAATAGAGTTCGGGGAAGGCTTGGACAGCTTCTCTGACGAACTTGTATGCGTCGCTGCGCTTGTCTGGGAGCACGATGGTCGATACATCCGTTTCGCGCTTTGAATTCAGACGCAGGTACCTAATCTGGTCAGGTTCAACTCGTCTGAGCATCGACGGGGCCTGCGTGGCGATCAATGCTTGTGCGTCCACACCCACGGATGATTTTAGGGAGCTCACGATACGCCCCAGGTAATGAGGAGACAGGCTGTTCTCGGGTTCTTCGACCGCCAGAATCGTATAGGCAGCAGGCTTTAGTTTGAGGGGATCGAACGAGGTGTTCTGTCCTGATCTGACGTCGCGGCCAATGGTCAGGGATGTGAGAACGAGGGAGAGGTACAGCATCGATTTCTGTCCGTCACTGAGCCTTGCGTAATCCACGTGGCTTTCACCATGGCCAGGCGTGAAGGAGATCGAGAGGTGCCGCAGGATGGCCTCTATTTCAGAGTTCGCGAAGGTAAGAGATGGATTTGCGAAGAAGTCGCCCTTGTGAAGACGTTGCCATGCACCACTTAGGCTAGTGCTCAAGGTCTTGATCGACTCGTTTTCCGACAAGCAGTCAGTGATTTGCTCAGTTAGCTGCTTGATTGAGTCCCGGTCATCGCTCCAGTTGACGGCTCGAAGGAGGCGGCCTAAAAGCGCGCTAGCACCAAAGGCAATATGATCAGCAGGATCCCGGCGAGCAGGTAGGTAATGAACGTGTATCTCGTCTCGTTCACGCTTCGCAACGGGCTTGAGCGTCGTGGGCTGCCCATGCTCGTCCATCCGGGTCACGTAGAGTAAACGCTCCTCTACCTCGCCATCAGCGTGGAGAACGCCTTCCAGGCGGTAGCGAATACGGGGAACCCCGTCAGCCGCCTGTAGCGTCATTTGCGTGAAAAATGGCGGTACTGTGTCGTCTTCCTCATCATCGAGCGTTTCGTCGAACGTGAAGTCCGCCTCAATCCAGAGCGAGCGCTGAGCGGGTATTTCCTGCTCGTTCAAGGGGACATGGAAATCTGATCGACGCAGGCGACGTAGGCCTGGCTCGAAACCAAACATGCGCGCCAATGCCTGCAGAGTTGCAGTCTTCCCGGAACCGTTTGGCCCTAGAAGGTATGTAACGCCGTCGAAGGTTATGTCAGCGACGTCTTGTCCAAACGACTGAAAACCGCTGATCCGCAGACTGCAAATCTTCATGTGATGGGATTCCTTTCGGCTCCTCCTGATCTCTCGCTCGGACTTACGAGAATAGGGTGAGGAGGTGGCACCGTGCCGCTACAAGATACGGCATGCCCTATGGAGTGACTAGATAGGCCGGATTCCATAGGTGTATAGCTTTTAGGCCAGCGAATCGGTGCTGGTTCGAATCGAAGTGATCCATGGCGGGGAAGGGTGGAGTTGGGTAGAAGCTTGTAATGAAAAACGTATTCGAGTGGGGGAGCAGGGCATGCTGAGGTGCGGCGGTGGGTTCTGCTCGCAGGTATTACGGTCTAGGTGTGTGTGATTTATTTAGCCTGCCAAGATCGATCTTTGCTGATAACCGATCCTGTCTGACCTGCTTGTAATTGCCTGGCTTTGCCATGGTGGAAGCAAGGCTGCCCAATCCTGGTGAGAAAGGCTACCCCTGAGCGGGCTGGTATCAAGGTGACTCAGGGGTGAGCGGCGCTGCCTTGTCCTGATTTTTCTGGCGCCTCAGCCGCTCAGCAACTGCAAACAGGTTATCTGCCGGGTCTGGGCGATGACTCTGGTAATTATTGCGCGCCAGAGCGGCAAACTGGATCCTGGTAGCTACCTCAATCAATGGCACTGATCGTCGGGTGCTTCGTGCTCGATAGGCATGATGAACAGTAGAACTCACGAAAGAAGGGGCTCTTGCGAGCCCCGGCTCACTACTGGCGATCTAGCATTCCACGCAGTTCCTTGAGCGTTTCCGGCATGGATATTGATCGCCGCACCTCCAGCCAAGTGATCTTACGATCAAGCCCAGCATCTGGGCCCCACTTATGGATCAACGTGCTTATCCGGTGCGACTGCATCGGTTGCTTCGGATCACGTTTCGATGGGAAGAGGTAAGAGCCAGGCCCTAGCTTACTGGCTACCGCGTACGCCGATACCTCCTTGGACATGATGAGTTGGTAAGCACCTCCGGTAAATTTCTTGCCCACAGGGCACCTGGCACCCTCTGCGCTGACGAGGCCATACTGAATCTCACCCAACCGTAACCCTGACATCAGTAATTCAAACAGGGCGAGACCGCGTAAATCGCCTGACTTCACCAACGCACTCTTGATAACAAACAGCTCGTGCGGCGTCAGTGGCTTTATTCTGTCGGGCCACGTGTATTTACCAGCCATACCTTCTCTACGCTCGATAGAGCGAGATTCCCGCATTTTGAGGAGTGTGCGCCCTAGGTGAGTTGAGGCGTCGCGGCCTGGCTGATGAGGAGTCTCTGGGGTGGAAGTAGCATCAGGGAGATGACTGAGAGCTTTTAGCACGTTCAGGGGCAGCGACCTCACAAGCGGTTCAATTGTGAGAGTCACTGGAGTGATCGCTTGGTCGCGAGACAGCCTTTCGCTTATAGCTCCTGACAGAAGAGCAATGACTTCATCCTCGCTGGGTACTTGAGTCTCATCCGATAGCTCGTCGACTGACTGATACGCATCGTGGTAGTCCCGGTAGCCCAAGCCTCTGGCCAAAACTTCTAATGACTGTGACACGGTAATTTGCTGGGTGCTAGGCCAGGTTCGGCGAATATTTTTGGCAAGTCGCTTAAAGCCGTGTTGGGGCAGCAGGTCGGCAGGGGTGAGGGGGACGCGCATCGCAATTCTCCAATACTCGTCAGGGTGCTGGCTGTCCGCTGACTATTGTCGAAATGCGTACAAGGAGGAGGGGTGAAGCACCTGTGACTACGTCTTCGCTGGCCAGCCGCTCGATCCAGGTCGACCGATAAGCAAAGCGTATCATTTGCGGTTAGAGCCTGTCTAATTCTCCCTGGGGACGCTACGACGATGACTTCATTTAGCGCATTGCCACAACTTGTGGCACAGTGCTATCGCGCGGGTTTGCCTGCGTTTCAGTGCTGTGCTGGACAGGATTTTTTGCCAGTAATTACACGTTGAGCGAAAGCCCAGAAAGGAGGTTGACTTGCTTGATGCTGCGCAGTTGCGAATTGAGGCCGCACACAAGAAAGTTGCGGAGGTCTTTTCCAAAGAGTATGCGTTCACTATCCCGGCGTATCAGCGCCCTTATGCTTGGGAGGCGACCCAGGCGGAGGAGCTATTGGCAGACTTAAAAGACGCCATGGCGCAAGACTCCGCAGCAGGAGGATTCTACTTTTTGGGTAGCATCGTCCTAGTGAAAGCCCATGGAAATCCGGCATCGCGCGTGGTGGATGGTCAGCAGCGGCTAACCACGCTGACGCTCTTGTTCAGTGTTATTCGTGACCTGACGACGGACGCTGAGAAGCAAGTGCAGCGCGAACGCTACATCAAGCAAGTAGCCAATGATGATGAGGGCATCCCTGAGGCGCTGCGTCTGCAGTTGCGGCCTAAGGATCAGGGCTTTTTTGAGAAGCATATCCAGAAGCGTGGTGTGACTGATCACCTCCCGTCACTGGATGGTCTGACAGACTCAAAGGCACGAATCGTAGAGAACGCCAAGCTCATTCGCGACAGGTTAACCGCGATGGGTGAGAAGGAGCGTGATGAGCTGCTGCGCTTCCTGCTGCAGAACTGCTATCTCGTCGTTGTCGAAGTGCCATCGGATACAGCTGCGCGACGTATTTTCACTGTTTTGAATGCTCGAGGCCTCGATCTTTCGGCTACTGACACCCTGAAAGCCGATCTGCTGGCGAGAGCAGGCGTGGAAAAAGAGTCGTACCTTTCTCAGCGCTGGGAAGAGGTAGAAACGGCACTTGGCCGCGATAGATTCAGCGCCCTGTTCACTCACATCCGCATGCTCCATGAGCGTGACAAGCCTCGGTCTGCGCTTGAAAGCGGTTTTGCAATTCATGTCCCCGTGTTTCGCGATAACCCAGGCGCATTCATCGATACGGTGTTGGAACCTTATGCTGACGCGCTCCTGTTGGCACGGGATGACCAGCAGCTACGCAAGCGCTTCGGCCCCAAGTGCGCTGACCTGGTGCGCTCACTGGAACGTCTGGATAACCGAGACTGGTTGCCCCCTCTGCTTCTTTGCTTGCGACTGTCCAATGGTGGAGCCGACATCGACGTCTTAGAGTTTGTGTTCCAGCTCGAAAGGCTTGCCTATTTCCTCTTCCTGACCCGCGCCGATGTGAATGCGCGGATGTCGCGCTATGTTGATGTACTAGACGACATCGACCCGCCCATTGAGCCGAAAGCTCGCTCCACCCAGCGCGGGCGCTCCGGCGGACTGAAGATTGAGCAGCCTGAGGCATCGATGCTTTTCAGCGCATTGGATGGCAACGTGTACCTGGTCTCGAAGGTCGTCAAACCACTATTGCTTCGTCTGGAGCAAGCTTCCACTGATGGTTCAGCCAATTACAACTATCCGGTGATTTCGGTTGAGCATGTATGCCCCCAAACCATCGCACCTGGTTCACAGTGGGCTCAGTGGTTTCCCGATACTGATGCTCATGCAGCGTGGGTGCACACCCTGGCGAACCTCGTGCTGCTCAACACGCGTAAAAACTCTGCGGCGCAGAACTACGACTTCGACAGGAAGAAGATGAAGTATTTCGCCTCTGGCGATACCTGTGCGTTCACCCTCACCAACGAAGTGCGTAGCTATCCTCAGTGGACACTCGAAGAGCTGGAGCTTCGCAGGGTCGAATTGCTTGAGCGGTTCGCCAAGACCTGGCGTTTGGAGTCGAGCCTTGCAAAGTGGTGGGAGGAGTAAAGGCGAGGGCGTGAAGCGTACCTTGTAGTAAGCTGCCGCTTGCGTATTCGTTGGCGCAGGGGGTCGCTAGCATCTAGGGATGCCTGAGTGCTGAGGCCGCCTGTGCGGATACGTAGATACCAAGGTCTGACGGCTGTTTCGCACGGTCTGAGGGCCTTGCCCTGAGCTATTGGAAGCAATTACAAGCATGCATCAACCGATTTCCGAATCTCAATTCGAGACGCTTTATGACCACTACATGGACGTCCTTTCCAGCTACCTGGACGACCTATCTGAGGGTGGAGAGAGCACCGGTACGCCTCCCTGGTTTTCTTGTGTTGTGCCTGATGCCATCTATGAGCTGGTGAGCGTAGCGGGCGTCAGGGATAAACTCTCAGTACGCAAGCTTGATGAGCTGTGGCGCCTGGCGGGCAAGCACTATTCCCGGTTTGAGCTGTATCGGATTTTCAGGGAGAGGATTGGTGGTAGCTCGGCTATCGAGCTGTACTCGCCCGTCATGCGCAAGATCGCTCGAAAAAGCCCGGAGCTTGAGGCGGGGGCCAGTGTATTCGAACCTCTCTCAGCGCTCGGCGCTGCGCTTTACGCCGCGTCGCAGGAGCAAAGAGAGGAGGGGCCGCAGGTGGACGCTTTGCCGCAGCTTGCCTGGCGAGACTTCAATCAGGTTCTGCTCAAGCGGCTGGTGCTTGATGGTCATCTGACAGGTGAGGATCGCGACCAGCTAATCGCGAGGGAGCTCGGTTTGTGAATTCTTTGCGAGCTGATTGTGAGGGCGGTTCGTTGCAGCAGCGCTTTTAGCAGGGAGCTGCCAGTAAGGTTGTCGTAGCCACCTTGAAGAGCCCTCACCCGCACCACGATATCTCATCAGCTCCCTCTTGCCGCCTTGAGATGCTCAGACCGATGAGAACGGTCACGCTTGCTCCTCAAAGAACGTTTTATTGAGCTCGTCGAGCGACTCATCTCCGCCTGTAGCTCCAGCTTTCAAATCCTCTTCCCGCTGCCGTTTCAGCTCCTGAAGGCGCATCTTGTATTCAGGGATGGAGATTCCTTTATCCAGCTCATCGAGCAACTCCTCTTCGGCGCGATCGTAGATCCGGTTGGTTCGGACGATATGCACAGAAGCTACCGTTTCTGCATATCCTTCAATCTGGGCGAAGGCGAGGTGGATGTAACGCTCAACAGAAGATGCAGACTGCTGACCCGTCCACATCATCACCTCCGCGATGAAGTGGGCACTATTGATCAACGTATTGCGGAAGTCATCTTGGTTCTTGAACTTGTGGCGCTTGATCAGCAGTACGAAGAGATTGGTGATAAATGCATGACGGAACATGTGGCCACATGCCTGATGATCAATCTCCGCGTGTTTTCGAAGCGCGCTGATTTCGGAGGTCAGCGTGTACTTGCTCAGCGGCTTCCCTGTGATTTCCTGCACCATCAGGAAGCCGTGATCCTTGCCGCCCTTGTAGCGTCGCATCGTTTTTTTACGGGCCATGTTGATGTATTTGTTGGCTTCAGTGAGCACAGCACGCGAAATGGGGATTAGGCGCTCCGATGGCCCCCCCACCTTGAGCGTGATCAAGCGCAGCATGGGTCTCTTCATGCTCATGGCGTTCTTGATGTCATCCACTCGGATGTTAGCGATCTCGCCTCTCCTAGCGCCAGTGTGCTCATACAGCGACAGCATCATGTTGCGTCTGAGCTGTACGTGTCTTGACGAACTGAGGCTGTTCACAGCGGCTCTCAGCGCCTTGATGTCAGCGAGCGTAATCGGATCCCGAGTGTGATGGCGGCGACCGGCAATGGTAAGAGAATGGTGATGCAGGAAAGTTTTTTTAACAGTGCGCCCTCCTTTGGTCGTCACCAGAAACTCTTCCTCCGTAACGCGGATGCTGCCGTTCTCGGAAACAAATTGCGGTTCGCCATAAAACCGCCCAACGAACTGGAGAAAGTCAATACACGCTCTGCCGACGTCTATCAACGTTGTCTCAGTCCGCACGCGAACCGCAGGATTATCTAGCGCCCTTTCTTCTCTCAGATCCTCGATGAGCTTGGAGAACAGTTGATCATTGAGCTGAATGAAGTCCAGCTTCGCATCGAAACAAAAGCGTATCAGTGGGCTGATCCTGGCAGCGTAAACACCGATCGTGCCGCCTTGCTCTCCTTCTCGCGACAACCCCTGGCTGCGGCCCCGACCTGGTCGGTCACGAAGGGCAAGCATGTACAGGTTGGCGATTGAGCAGGGCGCGCCGTTTGGCCACGTCAAGAAGGGCAGGCCGCCAGCATTTTTAATCTCGGTCTTCCCCAGCGCACGATGCCCGAACAGCTTGAGGTCAGGCAGGACGGAAAAGAGTTTTCGGGTCTTTTGGTTTTTCATGACATTATCTGTGAGTAATTGGCCAGGTTCAGCTGGAGCATTCGTGCTTGCTGCTTTAGGCTGGTGCCCTCAGGGCTGAGCCTACTATCGGTAGTCGTCCAAATCGGTGACCTTCCTGTCGGCCTCCCTTTTGGCTTGGCCAGCAACGCCAGTAGTGCCAGCTTGGGTGTCTGAAGGCAGGCTATTGAACGGAGGAGGGTTGAGGCCCACAAGAGCAGTGAGCGTCTCGATCGCATCCTTGGCACGCTTTTCTAGGAGCGCAGGTTTAACGTCTTGTCGGATGGTACGGAATTGGCCGATGGCTATGGACAAGCCCTGGAGCAGCAGCATGTTGATCATCTGATGCTGCTCCAGTTGAGTCTCAAGTTCAGCAGCGCGCTTGGATAGGCCGTCCTTTGTCCTCTTGTTCGAGGATTCGCTCCGATTCTTGAAGCCTGTGATCGCATCCGCCGCGCCGACCCGCAATGCATCAAAGCCCTCGAAGCCCAGCTCAAACACGTTAGCCGTGTGGGCTTTGAGTGTATTAATGCTCATGCGCTCTTTGCGCTTGAGTTCGCCATCCTCCTCGAATTCGATCTCAAAAGCAGCGACGGCGCCTTGGCTATTCAGGGCCTTCAAGAGCTCTTCGTTCTCCGCGAAGCGGGCTGGTTGACGAATGACCAGTTGTAAGAGGTCTCGCAGCGCCAGTAAGGACTTGGCATTTTTTTCATATGCAGCAGTTACTTTGTTCATCACTCACCCTGAAAATTTCAGATAATTGATTTTAACAATGGTCATGCTGCGTGCTCCACAATTTTCACAACAACGCGCATTTGTTCGCCGTTTTCATCTTCAAAGAAATCAGGGTCAATCTCAACCAACCCTTCCTTCTGAAGGTGGGTGATTTCGTCCTCAAGGTCATCAATGTCCCACAGGAGAAATTCATCCGACCCATAGCGTCCTCTCAGGAATTGTTTCAGGTTCTCGTAGCTTTCAAGACCGTTGTGATGCATCTGTTCAGCCACATGCTGCGATTTAGAACTCATCAACTCCGCTCCCGTCATGCTCTCCGTGATATAGTTCCAAACGTGGCGACGATTGGTGTGCGCAAGCATCCACTGGAGAGTTTCGAGTCCACCAAAAGAGCTGCTGTGGTAGAAAAGCATAGCGAAAAAACGTCTGAGTTGATGCTGTCTGATGTAGTAGCGCTCCCCGACATTATTTTTCGCAGTTTGAAAATAATCGCAAAAATAGTCGAGACTTCTGTTGAAGTTCTCACTGGTGCAGCTGTAGAAACCTCGGCTACCGCGTGAGCAGGGGACTGCAAATAGGCTCGTCATCTCCTTGATATAACCGATCCTCTTCAGGACTTTTTGCATCCGGATCAGGCTCTTGATCATCTCTACCGCGATTGGCTCAATGGGACGTGCCTGGATATTACGAATGCCAAAAGTGCTTGTTGTGCTTTTTCTGTTCAAAAACAACAGCCACTGCTCTGTTGAGTCAAGGCAGGTTAAGCATTTGAGATCAATTAACTCGCCGGATCGTCGAGCCATCATGGCTCCTACGACGATTTGAACGCTACCAATATATACGCGGACGAGTTCAGACAAGGACGCGTTGCTCCGGAGTTCGGAGAAATAGTCCTCTCGCACTCGTTTTTCATCGCTATCCATCAAGCTCGCTTTCGTCACCCCTAGCTCAATGGTTTGCGCTCGCAGAATCTTAGACAGAGCAGTGCCATGAAATGCCCGCGGTGATTTACCAGTTCGCACGCTTTGAATGGCAAGTTTGCAGAAACTGCTGATGAGATGCTCGCCATTTTTGAGATGAAACTCAATGGCATCCCTCACTGCGCCAAGTGCAATCGCGCTGGGTAGCGTGCGGTATCGTCCCGGCTTGGCGAGGTCTGCCTCGCACGACAGGATGGCGTTGATATCATCAGGGGCCGGAGCAGGAACTCCAGTTTCATGTAGTGTGCCGATCCTGTGAAGCACCATTTGGAAAGTTGAAAATTGTTTAGTCGATGCTTGCTCAGTGGAGCCTGTTGTTACGCGGACAGCTGGACACTCCCTGCGGTTACCCGTGCTTTCCGCTCCATAGGACAGGGTAGCGATGGGGGGGCGCTTTCTCTTTTTAGCAAAAAGAGTTTTTGCATAGATGATTTCGGTGATTGAAGAGACCTTGATTTGCCAGCGCTTATTAAATTTATGTAGTAGGTCTTGGTTATAGAGGGCGGCGCGGGCGTAGGGGATGTCCGAAACAGCGATGCCGAGACTATTTTCATCCTCTTGCTCAGAACTTACCAGGCGCATGGCCGGATGTTTATTGAGGATTTCTTCAAGTAGCTCTCTTGGTAGAGACTCAATGAGTTTGATGCATAGGCTTCCAACGGAGGGCTGCCAATCGAAGAAATTATCGGCATCTTCTTTGCCAGCTTTCTGAAGGATTGCAATGAGATGATTTTCATTTAGCCCTTCAAGGCCGAATGTTGCCAGTTGATAATAATTGCTATTGAGCAGCAGGTGGTCGATGATTCGGCCGGTGTAATCGAATAATGTTCGCTGACTAGAAATGGCGTTTGTTTCTGAGATCATGTCAGAGGCATTTTTAGTCGAGGTGATTAGATATTGCTTGAGACCTTCTAGAAGATCTTTATGTTTAGGGCTCAGGAGGCTTCCACCATCCTCCAGAGTCACGTTCCAGTCAATGATAGCTACGCCCTTGGTGCCAAGCTGGTATTCCCAGATTGGGGCATCAAATGCGCTGATCAGCCATCCCGCATTGCGATACATTGAAGTTTTGTCCGCAAAGTATTTGTCGAGATATTCGAATTGGGAGGAAATATTAAGCAGCGTCATAGATGAGCCCCTCCATGCGCGAGGGGTCGCAGTGCTGTTTGGCTAACGCTAGGTGCTCATGAAGGGTGCCATCGTTATCTCGTTCGATTTCTGCGGTGATGACGCTGGCGAATTCTGCCCAGTATTTCGCCTTTCCACTCACCTCGCAGGGTCTCGTGGCGTGTTTGACTGCTAGCTCCAGTGAAAGCAGGGCAGTGAGGCTGCCGGCGCCCACCCCAATATGAATTTCACGCGACCCTGCAGCTGCGGTTGGGAGCCGTTGTTCGGCGCCTTCCGGATCTACTAGGTGCGCAGGAATCTCTTTAATCGCGTGGTTCTCCAAGAATCGGTGTAGTTCATCCATGCTCTCAAAACTCGTTGCCTTTAAGATGTACGGGCTTTTTTCCATTGCAAGGACGATCATTCCTTTCTGAAAAATTCTCACCCACCTTGACTGGAAGAAGGCCAATAGGGACTGAGGCAGATAGTGGGCGAGCAACTGCGCCGAATACTTGGCGTGCCCTAGTGCCTTTGCCATTTCCTTCACGTCTTTGGTCTTCAGGTAAACGGCTACGCCGCAAGAAGCACGCAGCCTCGACAGTGATACCCTAGAAATGAAGTCCACAAGTGCCTGATCGCGAAGCTGGATGTGAGGTGCAAATTGGTGCTCCAGGCGGGCTCTTAGCTTGGGGTGTTTCTTCAGGGCCGAAGGTGACCATGGTCTGGTTGTTTCCCCGGGATTGGTAAATGCTTCTCCACAATCAAGAAACAAATAACGCCAGCGGTCATCATTTTTCTTTCGCAATTCATCCCGTAGCGGCTGAGTAATTTCAATGACTTCTTTGATCCATCGGGCTGAATCATCAGTCAAATCGACTTTCATTTCACTGAGGCTAGCACCCCGGCGATCCTTGAATCCAATAAGTTGATATCCCTTGTCGGTAGCGAGAAAACCACTGGTCACACCTTGTGGGTTGTAAAGCTCTAGCTTGATGAGGAATCTAGTGGTGATTTTTGGATGCTCGGAAACCAAAAGGCATTGATATGGGAATAATGTCCCAGCTGTAGGGATTCCAAGCTCGTGTGCCATTGGGGTTCGTTTTGCGTCTTGCCCATATTGTCGCTTGAACTCGACAGGTGATTTCGGGAATCCGTTCACCTCGAATGTCGCACAGTGGTCTTGAAGTAATGTCCCCCGCTTGGTGGGTCGTGGTTGACCTGGAATGTACGGCTGCCCGATTTTGGCAAGCTCTGTGCGTCGACGGGCCCGCTCAAAGAGGCTTTTAGATTCAGCCAAAGCCCAGCAGCGGACAACAGAAATGTCGTAATTAACTTTGTGAAAGAGAAGCTCAATTGCTTCACTGTCAGTGATGTGGAGGGGGATCTCAGTGATCAGTTGGTTCTGGACTTCTACGCCATGATCATTTACTTTCAGTTTGTGTTTGGCGCCAGTCGTAGCCTGGGTTTGAATCCTGGGTAAAGAAGTGAAAGGCCGAGCCCACAGTCCAGGCCCGATGAAAACTCCTTCAATGTTACTGATGAAGGAATTCCAACCCCGAACTAGGCTCAGACTATTTCTTGAGTTATCGCGAGAAAAATAGTCCCTCATATAGCTCATGAAAAGATGCTTGATGGCAATAGGGTCGGTAAACGTTGAGGCAGGCCAGGTGTTGGCATTTGCTGCGAGGAATTTACAGAATCTGTTAATCTCCGTCGTACTAACTACGGCGCTTTTTCCTGTGAACGACTTCCAGGCTTGATAGAGATCGTCAGTGAATTTTTGGCCGTGGGAATGCCATAGTTCTGATAGCTTCAAATAGGCCGGGCTTCCGGTTGAGGCCTTAATAGGCCAGCTGCTCCAATAGCGAACGGCGCTTGGGTCAAGATTTTTATAACTATTCTCTGATAATTTCCGCCATTCTTCTTTGCATGCGTCGATATTTGCGGGGATTGCCGTGATGTCGGGCATTCCCGGAACTTCTTTGCGAAGATGGGAAAGTGTATCAATGAATTTCTGGGCCCAGTTGGCTTTTGTGGGGGAGTGGCCCTCTGTGAAAGAGTCTGACAACAACGCGCCCACAAAGCCTTGAACAGTTTTGAACAGCACCCTCTTTCGTGAGAGTGAAGTGTAGCCGAACTTGATTCTTGTGACGTCGCAAAAGCACTCAAAGAGTTTTAGAGGGGTAGCGATAGCTGGGATTTTATTCTCCTCAGCGTGGCGCTTCATAGCTCTGACAAAAGAAGCAGGTAGTTTTCTATGCGCGAAAGCGGAGAGGTACTGTGAAGACGAGATGATCATGAGTGATCCAGAACTTTTTGAAGATTCAACACTGTTGCCGTACACCATATGCATTCGAAACCAGCGGTGACAGCACGCAATGGCCAGCGCGCTAGCGCTGGTGTGTCAGCGAGCGCATGACCTTACGCGGGTTGCTATCAGAGACAGGTCGGTTCGACTCATTCGAGTGACGACCTCATGACGGACAGCAATACGGAAAGGCCCTTGTGCTTGTTCGCGGTGATGCCGTTATCAGGCGAAGGGTATTCGTGGGAGGGAGCGGGTATGAACAAGAGGGGCGGTGACGGCTTGCGTTTGCCGACCTGAGGGCATGCGGGGGTGCGACATGGTCGAAGTGAGAAGGGCTCGGGATCCCTGACCTACCAACACACGGCGGTGACAGAGGTGCCCTCCCGTGTCAGTGGAGGGTTCCGTGGCTGGGCTCGTACTTGAGTTGACAGTTGTCATGGTCATTTTTCGTGTAATCGTGCTGGTCAATGCTGCGTATAATAGCAACTGAATGATGTATTGACAAGATAGTGCAATCAGCAAACCAGTTCAAGTAGTCGTAGTCGATAGGGGCGGGCAGCCCCGGCAGCAGTTCGAAACCGGGGGTGCCGGGTACACAGTGGCTGACCCAGGTAAGGTCGGCGTTGGCCATGCTCAGCGGTTGCAGCATATGTGCAGGGTCTGCCACAACCCAGCTGGCGTTGGCCGGGTGGGCGTCCTTGCTGCCAAGGCGCACGTCAGCGCGCAATGCCATGGCGTTGAGGTCGGGTGCGATCTCGTTGCCGTCGGGCACCGGCAGCTCGTGAGGGGCGTTGGCGGTGAAGCCGTTTTGCGCATCGACATCGAAACTGGCGATCTTCATGGCGGATCTCCTCGCTGGAATGGCTACATAATCCACCTGGTGTATTATGTATGTCAAGCCGCATCTGATAACTGCATTGGGCTTGCATTACTTTGCTGCTCTGGTGAATTATCACGGCCATTAACCAGGAGCCACCCTTTGAGTACAGCCGAAGTACTGGCCAGCGTCGACATCGTCGCCTTGCGCCTGTCGCCCGATGGCCAGCAGTTGCAGGTGCTGCTGCACCGCCGCGAGCGTGAACCCCATGCAGGCCAGTGGGCATTGCCCGGGGTCATCATCAATGGCCGCATCCCTGACACCAGCCTGGATGGCGCTGCCGACCGCGCCTTGCGTGAAAAAGCCCGGGTAACCCCCTGCTACCTGGAACAGGTGGGTACCGAAGGCAATGCCTTCCGCGACCCGCGTGGCTGGTCGCTTAGCACCTGCTACCTGGCATTGCTGGGCCCGCAACAGGCGGTAGACGGTGAGCAACTGGGCTTCTTCGACCTGGGCAGCGTGGTTGACCGCAAAGTGTTGCTGCCGTTCGACCACAACCTGCTGGTGCAGGGTGCCCGTGATCGGCTGGCCGCCAAGACGGTATACAGCAGCCTGCCGCTGTACTTGATGGGGGAGAGGTTCACCGTGCTGGATGCGCTGGGCGCCGTGCAGGCGTGCCTGGGGCAGCCGGTGAATGGCACCTCGCTGCGCAAGCGGCTTGAGCGCCTGCGCGAGCTGGGCTGGGTAAGGGACACCGGGCAGAAGAATCAGCCGCGGCTGGGGCGGCCGCAGCAGCTGTACCAGTACACGCCCCAGGGCGAGCGGCCGTTCATGTTCGACCGCAGCCTATTGCCTGAGGGCAGTTGAGCGGTACGGTCAGTGGCCCAGTGCTACCTTGGCGCTGGTCTGGCGACGACGGTAGGCGCTGTCGCGGCTCGCCAGCCACCAGTACAGCGGCGAGGTGACCGCCAGGCCAACCAGCCAGGACAGGTCGGCGCCATTGATGTGTTCGGAGATCGGGCCCACGTACAGCGGGGTGTTCATGAACGGGATCTGCACCGCGATGCCGATCGCATAGGCCAGCAGAGCCTGCGGGTTGTAGCGGCCGTAGATACCGCCGTCCACCTGGAAGATCGACTGAATGTCGTAGTCGCCTTTGTGAATGGCATAGAAGTCGATGAGGTTGATGGCCGTCCAGGGCACCAGCACCACCAGCAGCACCAGCACCATGTCCACGAAGTGGCCGATGAAGTCGGCCGAGGCGAACACCGCCGCCACGCAGCAAGCGCCCAGCACGATCAATGAAAGCACCGCACGGCTCTTGGCGGTGGGGATCCAGCGGTAGGCGAAGGTTTGCACCAGGGTGATGATCGACAGCACTGCCCCATACAGGTTGAGGGCGTTGTGGCTGATGACGCTGAGCAGGAACAGCACCAGCATCAGCGGGCCGAGGCTGCCGGTGGCCAGCTTCACCGCCTCCATGGTGTCCATGCCAGCCGGGATCGCCAGCACAGCGACGGCGCCGAAGATGAAGGACAGGCTGGAGCCCAGGGCCGAACCCAGGTAGGTGGTCCAGAACGTCGAACTGACCTTCACATCAGCGGGTAGGTAGCGCGAATAGTCCGACACATAGGGTGCGAAGGCGATCTGCCACAGGGCTGCAAGTGAAACGGTGGCCAGCCAGCCGGCCAGGTTGAAGCCCCCGCGGGTGAGGAAGTCGTCACTCTGCACATGGCTGAAAATGTAGCCGAAGCCCACCACGATACCGATGCCCAGCACCCAGGTGCCGATACGGTTGAGCACGTGGATGAAGCGGTAGCCGATGATGCCGATGATCCCCGACCCCAGCGCACCGATGATGATGCCCACGGGCACCGGCACCGACTCGGCCACGCCATGCAGGGACTTGCCGGCAAGCACGATGTTGGATGCGAAGAAACCGATGTACATCACGCCGGCGATTACCACCACCAGCAGTGCGCCGAGCGAACCGAACTGGGCGCGGCTCTGAATCATCTGCGGGATGCCCATTTGCGGGCCTTGGGCAGAATGCAGCGCCATCAGCACACCACCAACCAGGTGGCCCACCAGGATGGCAACGATGCCCCACACCAAGTTCAGGTGAAACAGTTGCACGCCAAGGGCGCCAGTGACGATGGGGAGCGGCGCGATGTTGCCGCCGAACCACAGTGTGAACAGATCCCTTACCTTTCCATGGCGGTCTTGCGGGGGCACATAGCCGATCGTGTGTTTTTCGATGAGAGGGGCCGAGCTGGCTGCACTGGTCATGACTGACTCCAAGGCAAGGTAGGGCATGGGGAACTGCCCGGGGGCGTGCCGGCGAAGGGCAACGCGTTCTTGTTGGAGCGATGATGCGGGGCGCGGAGGTAACGAGAAATTAGTAAATATGTACCCATAAACCTTAAAAAACCTAAGGCTGACAAAAGCTTAAGCGGTGGACGGCAGCAAGAAGGGTGCCAGTGCCCTGAAGGCCCCGCTGCAGAGCCCCTAGCCCGATGGCGCCTGCTTGCCCATGGGCCGAACTGGTGCGTGGCGGGCCAACACAGGGCATGAAAAACAGCTGTGCCGGCGGCACGCCGGTGAATTCCCGTGCGCAACCGCTTCGGCTAAGCTGGCACCTCCCATTGCGCGACAAGGATGTGCCTGATGCCCGATACCACCCAACTGCTGGCCTTCGCCCTGATATCCCTGGGCATGGTGCTCACGCCCGGGCCTAACATGGTCTACCTGATCTCGCGGTCCATCTGCCAGGGCCGCATGGCCGGCCTGATCTCGTTGGGCGGTGTGGCCATGGGTTTTGTCTTCTACATGCTCTGTGCGGCCCTGGGGATCACTGCCCTGGTCATGGCGGTGCCTTACGCCTACGACGGCCTGCGTATTGGCGGCGCCCTGTACCTGCTGTACCTGGCCTGGCAGGCGGTCAAACCCGGTGGGCGCTCACCGTTCCAGGTGCGTGATCTGCCTGCCGACAGCCCGCGCCGCTTGTTCGCCATGGGCTTCGTCACCAACCTGCTCAACCCAAAGATCGCCGTGATGTACCTGTCGCTGATGCCGCAGTTCATCAGCCCGGAGCACGGCAGTGTGCTGGCACAATCCCTGGTTCTGGGTTCGCTGCAGATCGCCATCAGCGTAACGGTCAATGCGCTGATCGCGGTGATGGCCGGCTCCATCGCCGTATTCCTGGCGGGGCGCCCGCTGTTCCAGCAGGTTCAGCGGTGGTTGATGGGTACGGTGCTGGCGGCATTGGCTGTAAGGATGCTCGCCGAAGGTCGGCGTTGAACGAGCGTTCAATGAACGGGGAACGAACGCCGGCTGCGCCGCTCTTATCCGAAGACGGATGGCATAAGCCGCGGATTCCCCCGAAATGAAATCGCTTCAACAACTACCTGTGGATGCAGGGCAACCACCGCTGTGCTTCCTGCTGAACGGCGGCACCATCGGCGGTTTGATGCAGTCGATGCAGTGGGGCGATTCACCGCTCGGGCCGCCCCATGGCTGGTCACCGCACCTGCAAGCGGTGATGGCCACCCTGTTGCCCGCCCAGGCGCAGGTTGTGTTGTTCTGGGGCGAGTCCTATGTGGCGCTGTACAACGATGCTTACGCTCCCACCATCGGCAACAAACACCCCCATGCGCTGGGCCGGCCCGCCCAGGAGAACTGGTCTGAGCTGTGGGACGACCTTGAGCCGTTGCTGCGCGGGGTGCGCGAAACCGGCCAGACCTTCTCGGCCAAGGATCGCCCTTTCTATATAGAACGCAGTGGGCACGGCGAGACGGTGTATTTCGACGTGTCCTATTCCGCGGTGCGCGAGGCCGACGGCAGCGTGGGTGGCATTCTGTGCCTGGTATCGGAAACCACCGAGCGGGTGCGCTTCCAGCAGCGCCAGGCCTTCTTGCTGGAGCTGGGCCGTACGTTGCCCGGGCTGGGCGGTGCCGAGCGCATCGAGGCCTACGCTGTGCAACGCCTGGCCGAGCAACTTGGCGCTGCGCGGGTCTGTTTTGGGGAAGACCAGGGTGATGGCGAGTGCTTCACGGTCAGCCAGGACTGGGTCGACGGCGTGCCTTCAGTGGTCGGTACCCACCCGTACCAGGCCTTCGGTGCTGACTTCCATGAGCAGTTGGCGGCTGAGCAGACGGTGCTGCAGGTGTATGACAAGGCGCCGCCGCACCTGGCAGGCCTGGGCGCTGCCCTGCATGTACCGGTGGTGCGTGCAGGCCGCCTGGAAGCGGTGCTGGGCGTGTATTTCCGCGACGCGCGCAAGTGCCTTGAGGAAGACTGCCAACTGGTGGAAGAAACCGCCAAGCAAACATGGGCCGCCATCATTCATGCCCGCGCCGAACGTGCCTTGCACTTGCTCAACCAGAGCCTGGAAGAGCGCGTGGCGGCGGCACTGGCGCAGCGTGAGTCGGCCATGGTGCAACTGCATGAAGCCCACAAGATGGAAATGATCGGGCAATTGACTGGCGGCATCGCCCACGACCTGAACAACATGCTCACGCCCATCATCGGCTCGTTCGAGCTGTTGCACCGCCAGCCGAACGCCGAACGCGCCCCCCGGTTGATCGACGGCGGGCTGCAAGCTGCAGAGCGGGCCCGCAACCTGGTAGCGCGCCTGTTGAGCTTCGCCCGCCGCCAGACACTCAAGCCCCAGGCCGTGTGCCTGGCAACACTGCTGGACGACATGCGTGAGCTGATGGCACGTTCCATCGGGCCCACCCTGACCGTGCACGTGGATATCGACCCGGCACTGCCTTCGGTGGTGGTCGACCCTCACCAGTTGGAGCTGGCGTTACTCAACCTGGTGGTCAATGCCCGTGATGCCACAGGGGATGGGGGCTACCTGCAGATCGTTGCCGGGCATGACCCGCATTGCCCTGTACCGCCAGAAGGCATGGCCGCAGAGCGCCTGGTGTGGATTGAGGTCAGGGACAATGGCTGCGGCATGGACGAAGAGCAGGTGCGCCGCTGCATGGAGCCGTTCTTCTCGACCAAGGGCATCGGCAAGGGCTCTGGGCTGGGCCTGCCGATGGTGCAGGGCCTGGCGGTACAGTCCGGCGGAGGGTTTGCCATCCGCTCAACGCCGGGGCAGGGCACCCAGGCTACCTTGTGGCTGCCGGCCAGCAACGCCACGGCTGCCTGCCGCGGCAGTGAAAGCGCTGAAGCACCGACGGCCGCCCGCCCCAGCCGGGTGCTGCTGGTGGACGATGAGGAAATCGTGCGCCATGCCACAGCCCTGCAGCTGCGCGACCTGGGCTATGAAGTGACCGAGGCGGCGAGTGCGGCCGCCGCACTGCGCCTGGTAGACAAGGGCTGGTTGCCGGACCTGCTGGTAACCGACCACGTGATGCCGGACATGACCGGGGTGCGTTTTGCCCAGCAGATGCGCCAGCGGCATGCCGAGTTGCCGGTGTTGATCATCACCGGCTACGCCAACCTTACGCCGTCCCAGTTGAGCGGCTTTGAGGTATTGCGCAAACCTTACCGCCGGATGGAACTGGCGCAGAGTGTGGCGCAGTTGCTGGCGGCCAAGCGTTAAGGCTCGCCCGGTAACGCAGCGGCTTGCGCCTGCTGGGGCAGGTACAGCGTGAACGTGGTGCCCTGGCCCTGAATGCTGTTGACCTTGACATCACCCCCGGACTGCTTGGCGAAGCCGAACACCTGCGAGAGGCCCAGGCCAGTGCCCTCACCCGGTGCCTTGGTGGTGAAGAAGGGGTCGAAGATACGCTCGAACAATTCCGCAGGGATACCGGCCCCGGTGTCGCTCACCGAAATGGCGGCGAAGGCGCCGGCCTGTGGCGCCTGGCCTTGTGCTGCCGGCAGATGCTGATCGGCCAGCAGGCGCAGCTGCAGTGTGCCGGCACCGCCCATGGCATCCCGGCCGTTGAGCATCAGGTTGATGACGGCGGTTTCCAGCTGGCTGATGTCGGCACGGATATGGCACGGCGCCTCGGGCAGTTGCAGTTGCACGTGGATGCGCGCACCCGCCGCCGTGTCGAACATGTCGGCCATTGCCTCCAGCCGCTCGCTGGCTTCGAACACCTGCGGGTTCAACGCCTGACGCCGGCCAAAGGCCAGCAACTGGCCTGTGAGCTTGGCGCCGCGTTCCACGGTTTCGGATATGGTCTTGATGTAGCGGTCGCGCCGCTGCTCATCCAGGTTGGGGCGCTGCAGAAAATGCAGCGACGCGCGGATGATGGTCAGCAGGTTGTTGATGTCATGTGCTACGCCGCCAGTCAGCTGGCCGATGGCTTCGAGTTTTTGCGCCTGGCGCAACTCGGCCTCGGTGTGCAGCAACTGTGCGGTGCGCTCCTGCACCCGCTGCTCGAGGTTGGCGTTGAGGGTTTCCAGCGCTGCGATTGCCTGCTGCACTTCACCGTGGGCCTGAGCCCGCTGGATATGCGCCCAACTGCGTTCGGTCACTTCACTGATCAGCGCCCGCTCGTAGTGGGTCCAGGCGCGCGGCGCGCCGTTGTTGATGGCCATCAGCGCGGTCAGCCTGCCGGCTTTTATCAGCGGCATGCAGCAGGTGGCCGCGATGCCGATGGCGGCGAACGTGGCGGCCTCGTCGGCGGCCAGTTCGCGGTGGCTGTCGTGGATGATCAGGGGTTGGCCGTTGCGCAGGCGGTTTACCGCCAGGCGGCCGAAGTCATGCAACTGGTAATCGCCCAGCAGGTGAGGGGCCCCGGGGGCCACCGCTTCGCCACAGATGGTGAAGGTGTCCTGGTCGGCCTGCATCACCGCATAGGCGCAGCTGGAAAGCCCCAGGTGTTCCACCAGCATGCGCGTGGTGATCGCCAGAATGTCTTCGGGTGCTGAAGCCTCGGCCACCGCCCGTGCCAGGCTGTCGAGAAACTTCAGCCGCTGGTTGCTGACCACGTTGGCGGTGGTTTCGGTGACGGTGTCGAGCATCCCCAGCACGCGGCCATCATGGCCACGTATGGGGCTGTAGCAAAAGGTGAAATAGGCACGCTCGGGCGTGCCATCGCGGTCGATGAGCAGCGGGAAGTTCTCGATGAAGACTGCTTCGCCCGCCAGTGCACGGTCTGCCAGTACGCGGATGTCCGACCAGGCCTCGTGCCAGACTTCACTGAACGGGGTGCCCAGCGCCAGCGGCTTCTGGCCCAGAATCGGCAAGAATGCATCGTTGTGCAGGGTAATCAGGTCGGGGCCCCACAGCACTGCCTGTGGAAATCGCGAGGCCAGGCACAAGGCCAGTGTGGTCTTGAGCGCATCGGGCCAGCCATCGAGCGGGCCCAGACGGGTGGATGCCCAGTCATGCTGACGGATACGCTCGCCCATGAGGCCACCGCCCTCTAGCCACTTCGCCATGTGTTCTGCCGGTCGTGAATACAAAGGCCCCTAGGGTGCACCGAGAATACGTGGTTGGCGAGCAGTTTGTGCGCTAGCGAATGAAGTGCACTTTGCCGGTGTCGTCATTGCCTGTGTAGATGCCATAGACCCCGGCCTGGCGCTCGAGAATATAGCGCTCGAGGATCTGCCGGATGGCGGGGTAGTAGATGTCATCCCAGGGGATCTGGTCGGGCTCGAAGAACCGGTAGGCCAGGGTTTCCGGGCCGTACTGGCCGGTTTCCTCGGTGGCGATGGCGCGGAAGATGATGTACACCTCGCTGATCTTCGGCACGCTGAAAATCGAATAGGGGCAAACGATTTCGGCGCGCACGCCGCTTTCTTCCCACACCTCGCGCAGCGCTGCCTGCTCGGTGGTTTCGCCGGCCTCCATGAAGCCGGCGGGCAGGGTCCAGGTGCCCGGGCGCGGTGGAATGGCGCGCTGGCAGAGCAGGTACTTGCCGTCGCGTTCGATGATGCAGCCGGCGATGATCTTGGGGTTGATGTAGTGAATGTAGCCACAGCCGCTGCAATGCAGGCGTTCGTGGGTATCGCCGGTGGGAACGCCCCGTGCCAGTTCCGTTGTGCAGTGTGGACAGTAGCGCGGGGCATTGGGCATGATCAGCGACCTATGCGGGGTTCCTTGAGGGCCAGGGGCTCGACGATGTCGCGCACCTTGGTGGTGTCGTCCTGTTTCTGACGCAGGTATTCCAGGGCTACCTTGGCCGCAGCGCGCACGTGCTCAACGCAAGCCTGGTGGGCCACCACAGGGTCACCGCCCTTGATCGCCTCGACCATCTTTTCCATTTCCAGGTTGCTGGCGCCTCGGCGGTTCACTTGCGACACCGAGGTTGCCCGCAGGTAGCTGATGCGCGCCTGCAATTGGCGCAACTGCTGGGCCGCCACCTGGTTGCCCGAGCCTTCCAGCAACACGTCGTAGAAGCCCTGCACCGAATCCAGTACCTGTTGCAGTTCGCCTTCTTCCAGGGCCTCGCGGTTTACCTCCAGCGCACGTTCCAGGGCGCGGATGTCCTTGGCCTTGGCGTTGAGGGTGAACAGTTGCACGATCAGGCCTTCGAGTACGCAGCGCAGCTCGTAGATATCGCGGGCATCCTCGAGGGTAATGATGGCCACACGAGGGCCCTTGGCGTCTGCGAACTCCACCAGCCCTTCGGACTCCAGGTGGCGAAGGGCCTCACGCACCGAGGTACGGCTGACCCCGAGGCGGTCGCAGAGGTCGCGCTCGACCAGGCGATCGCCCGGCAGCAGGTGGAAATTCATGATCGCACCGCGCAGCTTGTCGAGCACGATTTCGCGCAGGGTGACGGGGTTGCGGTTGACCTTGAAGCTGTCGTCGAGTGGCTGGCGTTTCATCAAGTGCGCTCTGAAAGAGGCTGCCCGATTACGCTCGCAACAGCACCATGAACCGGGGTGCTCCTTGCGCGGGTTCGAACAGCCCGGTGTTAACGGGTGGGCTCCGCATCAGCCTCGGCGAACGCTTCCCGGGCCAGGCGGAAGCTGTCCACCGCGGCCGGTACGCCGCAGTAGATGCCGACCTGGAGCAGGATTTCGCGTACCTGCTCGCGGCTAAGGCCATTACGCAGTGCGCCGCGAATGTGCAGCTTGAGCTCGTGGGGCCGGTTGAGTGCGGAAATCATGGCCAAGTTTATCATGCTGCGTTCTTTGAGCGACAAGCCTTCACGGCCCCACACGTGCCCCCAGCAGTATTCGGTGACCAGTTCCTGCAGCGGTTTGGTGAATTCGTCGGCGTTCTGGATAGAACGGTTGACGTAGTCCTCACCCAGTACCTGGGTGCGGATTTGCAGGCCTTTCTCGTATTTTTCGTTGCTCATGCGTGGTGTTCCTATGTGATTGGGTGGCCGGGGGCTGTACGGCGAACCCGGCTATGCCAACGTCAGCCCAGGGGCGGCAAGGCGCCCAGTTTGCCCTTGTGATAAACCATGGGCGTCACCGGCTCGGCCGGCAGCACCAGGTTTTTCACGGCGCCGACGATGATCGCATGATCACCACCGTCATACTCGCGCCACAGCTCGCACTCGATGATCGCGGTAGCCTTGGCCAGCAGCGGGTTGCCAAGTTCGCTCAGGTGCCATTCCACATGCTTGGCTTTATCTTTGCCCTTGCCGGCGAAGGCATAGGCTTCTGCGGTCTGTTCGGCAGACAGCAGGTGAATGGCGAACTGCTTGCTGTCACGCAGCACAGGGTAGGTATCAGACGCGTAGTTGGGGCAGAACAGCACCAGCGCCGGGTCGATCGACAGCGCGCTGAAGGCACTGGCGGTGATGCCGACAATGCCGCCATCCGCGTCCAGGGTGGTGACCACGGTCACGCCGGACGGGAACGAGCCCATCACGTCTTTGTAGATGCCAGGTTCGATCATCGGGTGTTACCTCTTAGCGCATCACGAACGGGTCGGGCATGGGCGCGGTGGACAGGTTGATCCACACGGTCTTCAGCTCGGTATAGGCCAGCACCGAATCGATGCCGCTTTCACGGCCGTAGCCGCTGTTCTTGAACCCGCCGATCGGTGCCATGGCCGAGACGGCGCGGTAGGTGTTGACCCAGATGATGCCCGAGCGCACGTCGCGGGCCAGGCGGTGGGCGCGGCCCAGGTCGCGGGTCCAGATGCCGGCCGCCAGGCCGAACTGCGAGTCGTTGGCGATGGCCAGCGCTTCTTCTTCGGTCTTGAAGCGGATCACCGCAGCGACCGGCCCGAACACCTCTTCCTGCATGATGGTCATCGAGTTGCGGTCGCACTCGAACAGGGTGGGCTCGTAGAACCAGCCGTCGCCTTCAACCTCGGCACGCTTGCCCCCCATGTGCAGCTTGGCGCCTTCGGCCTTGGCTGCGGCCACCAGGGTTTCGACCACTGCCAGCTGTTGCGCCGTGGCCATGGGGCCCATTTCGCTGGCGTCATCCTGCGGGCTGCCGATGCGGATACGCTTGGCCCGGGCGATGAGGCGTTCGACGAACTCATCGAAGATCTCGTCCTGTACCAGCAGGCGCGAACCGGCCACGCAGCTTTGCCCGGAGGCGGCATAGATACCGGCTACTGCGCCGTTGATGGCGCTGTCCAGGTCGGCGTCGGCGAAGATGATGTTCGGCGACTTGCCACCCAGTTCCAGCGACAGCTTGGCGAAGTTTTCTGCACTGCTGCGCACCACGTGCCGGGCCGTGGCGGCGCCACCGGTGAACGCGATCTTGCGCACCAGCGGGTGGCGGGTGAGGGCAGCGCCGGTGCTGGGGCCGTAGCCGGTCACCACGTTGACCACGCCGGCAGGGAAGCCAGCCTCCAGCGCCAGGCGGGCGAGCTCGAGAATGGTGGCCGAAGCATGCTCGGACGGCTTGAGCACAATGGTGTTGCCCGCCGCCAGGGCCGGGGCCAGCTTGATGGCGGTGAGGTACAGCGGGCTGTTCCACGGGATGATCCCGGCCACCACGCCGATGGGCTCGTGCACGGTGTAGGCGAACAGGTCCGGCTTGTCCAGGGGCAGGGTGCCGCCCTCGAGCTTGTCGGCCAGGCCCGCGGTGTAGTGGAAGAACTCCGGCAGGTAGCCGACCTGACCGCGGGTTTCGCGGATCAGCTTGCCGTTGTCGCGGCTCTCCAGTTGGGCCAGGTGCTCTTTGTTCTCGGCAATCAGGTCCCCGAGGCGGCGCAGCAGTTTGCCACGCGCCGTGGCGTTAATGCTGCGCCACTGGGGGCTGTCAAAGGCGCGCTGGGCGGCCTGCACAGCCAGTTCCACATCGGCCTCGTCGGCGTCGGGCAGTTGTGCCCAGGCCTGGGCCGTGGCCGGGTTGAGGCTGTCGAAGGTCTTGCCGCTCTGGGCATCGTGCCATTGGCCGTCGATGCACATCTGGAAACGAACGAGGGTCATGCAACAATCCCCTTGGCGGATTCGGTCAGGCTGCGGGCGTTTGCAAGAAAGTCCAGCAGCATCTTGTTGACTTCACGTGGTGCTTCCACTGCCATCATATGCCGTTGTTCAGCAAGGACCACGCTGTGGGCGCCTGGAATACTGGCGGCAAGCTGTCGGGTCATGGCGGGCGTGGAGCCGGCGTCGAGCTCGCCGGTGGCAATCAGCGTGGGCACCTGGATACTGCCCAGGTCGCCTGCGCGGTACATGTCCTGGGTGGCGAACAGTGAATAGGTGGTGTGGTAGCCCTGCGGGTCGTTGCCGGCCAGCACCTGGCGGATGGCGGCCACCTGAGCGGGGTTGGCCGCTTTGTATTCACGGCTGAACCAGCGCTCGAGCGCGGCGTCGACGTTGGCGTCAGGGCCAAGCTCCGCGGCCTGTGCGGCACGGGCGATAACGCCGGCGCTCTGCTCGGGGCTGCGGTTGAACACGCTGTTGAGCACCACCAGCGCAGCCAGGCGCTGCGGGTAGTGCAGGGCGAAGGCACGGGCCACCAGGCCCCCCATGGAGAAACCGATCACGGTTGCCTGGGGGATCTGCAGGTGGTCCAGCAACTCGGCCAGCTGGGCGGCGTAACCCTCCAGGCCGGTGTCGGCAGCTGGCAGGGCGCTTTGGCCGTGGCCGAGCATGTCGTAGGCGATGACGCGGTAGTCGTTGGCCAGGCCAACGATCTGCCCGCCCCACATTTCCTTGTTCAGGCCCACGCCGTGGATCAGTACCACAGGTTGGCCCTGGCCCACGCTCAGGTAGCTGGTGCCGGCGGGGGTGCGTTCAGCGACAGGCTGAATCATGGAGGGCGCTCCTTGAAGGTCGGGCGCGGCGGGTACACACGCCACGCCCCGGCCCGTCTTGGTTATTGTTATTGAGCGTTGGCTTTTTCGGCAGCCAGTTCTTCGAGGTCGATATAGCGGTTGCCGATACGCGGGTGCAGGCGGCCACCGTCGGCAGCGCCCAGCACCACCACGATCTCGTCGGCACGCGGCGCGTCTTCGATCTGCATTTCCAGGGTGATGTAGTGCGAGCGCAGGCCTTCGTCGTCCTTCTGCATCATCGGGATCTGGATCGAAGTGCCAGGGCCGCCGCGCTTGTTGGTAAAGCTCAGGTAGCTCTTGGCCTGGACCGCTTCGCGGTAATGGTTGCCGAAACGCAGGGTATGGATCACGGCCGAGGCGTGCTCGATTTCGCCGTCTGCACCGACCACGGCGGCTTTGCCATAGGCCTCGATCTTGTCGGCACCGCCGATGGCAGCGGTAAGGCGCTCTACCATCAGTGCACCCAGTTCCGAGCAGTTGGCGCGAATTTCGGGCTTCAGATCTTCAACAAAACCGCGACCGGCCCAAGGGTTCTTGATGACCACTGCCAGCCCGACCATGGTCACGGGCTTGTCGGTGGCCTTGCCGCCTTCGATGCGGGTCTCTTCGGAGTAGGTGACGATCTTGCGAATTTCGAAACTCATGGATGGCTCCTGGTGAGGTTGATCAGTTCTTGTTGTCTGATGGTATACCATAATATTTGTTGTGCAAGAGGTGCCAGGAAATTTCTCGTTCGCGGGGACGAAAGGTGGCGGGCGTGGGTGTGGTGGTGGTTGGGAGATCGAGCGCCGCCCGCGCGGCGCATCGCGAGCTGCGCTCGCTCCTACGCTTGTTTCGGGCCAATTATTCCTGCGCCATTTGCGCGCGAACGCTTGGCCCTTGATCGCCCAATCAACACAAAGCTAATGGCGTACACCTAAAAAGCCCGCTCACGCGGGCCGCTCGGGCTCACGGGAGCGGGCGTATCCCGCAATCAATCAGGCAATGGGAATTCAGGCGAACGCCGGCACCACTTCCTTGATGAACAGTTCAAGCGACTTTTTCTTCTCGGCATGGGGCAGGCTGTTGTCGCACCAGAAGCTGAACTCGTCGACGCCCAGCTCCTGGTAGTAGCGGATGCGCGCGATGATTTCTTCCGGCGTGCCGATCATGGTGTTCTTGCGAATATTTTCCAGCTGGAACGCCGGCACTTCGGCGAACTTCGATTCCGGGCTCGGCGCCAGGAAACCGTTCACAGGCACGGTCTTGTTGCCAAACCAGGCATCGAAGGTACGGTAGAAGCGCGAAATGGCCTGCGCGCCCACCTTCCAGCCTTCTGGCTCGTCTGGGCTGTGCACGTGGGTGTGGCGCAGCACCATCAGTTGTGGGCGCGGCACGCCCGGGTTGTTGTCCAGGGCTGCCTGGAACTTGTTCTTCAGGTCCAGCACTTCCTCGTCGCCCTTCATCAGCGGGGTGACCATGACGTTGCAGCCATTGGCCACGGCAAAGTTGTGCGAGTCCGGGTCGCGGGCGGCGATCCACATCGGTGGCGTGGCGTTGAACGGCTTGGGTACGCTGGTGGAGGTGGGGAACTTGTACACCTCGCCCTCATGGGCGTAGTCGCCTTCCCACAGTTTGCGCACCACCGGCACCATTTCGCGCAGGGCCTTGCCGCCGTCCGTTGCGGGCATGCCACCGGCCATGCGGTCGAATTCGAACTGGTAGGCACCCCGGGCCAGGCCCACTTCCATACGGCCGTTGCTGATCACGTCGAGCAGGGCGCACTCGCCGGCCACGCGGATGGGGTTCCAGAACGGTGCGATGATGGTGCCGGCGCCCAGGCGGATCTTCTCGGTGCGTGCCGCCAGGTAGGCCAGCAGTGGCATGGGGCTTGGCGAGATGGTGTATTCCATGGCGTGGTGTTCGCCAATCCACACGGTGCTGAAACCGCCGTCTTCGGCCATCAGGGTCAGTTCGGTGAGGTCTTCGAACAACTGGCGGTGGCTGACCTGTTCATCCCAACGTTCCATGTGCACGAACAACGAAAATTTCATGGGGGGTTCCTCAACGCTTGAAAATGTCTGGCGCCGCGCAGGGCTGGCGCCATGGGCTTTGATAGGGGGAAGGGGTCAGGCGAACGCCGGCAGGGTGGCCATTTTGCCGCGGCAGTACACCATTGGCCGCGGCGCTTCATCCGGGACAATCAGGTTGTGCACTTTGCCGACCATGATGGCGTGGTCACCGCCTTCGTACTCGCGCCACAACTCGCACTCGATCACGGCGGTAGCCCCGGCCAGGATCGGGTTGCCCAAGGCGCTCAGCGACCATTCGATGCCGGCAGCCTTGTCCTTGCCTTTTTTGGCGAACGCATAAGCCTGCGCTTGCTGTTCACCGGAGAGCAGGTGAATGGCAAAGCGCTTCTGGCGAATGAGCACTGGGTAGGAATCAGACGTGTAGTTGGGGCAGAACAGGACCAGCGGTGGGTCCATCGACAGCGACGAGAACGCGCTGGCGGTCAGGCCGACGACCGCGCCGTCGTCGTCCAGGGTGGTGATGACGGTAACGCCGGACGGGAAGGAACCCAGGACGTTTTTGTAGACGGTTGCGTCGATCATCTTGTGTACCTCTAAAGCTGCGGTGGGCCGCGGTTTTTATCGTTGATGTGTCTGATGGTATACCGTAATACCTATTTTGCAAGCGGAATTTTTGTACGTGGAATATGCGCGATGAACGGCTGCAGGCCACGTATATAAAGGGGTTGAGCACCAAGTTGATTTTTGCCAGCCGCTGCGGAAACGGATCAGCTGGGTTTTTTTAATGCGTATCAGTGTTGTCAAAAGTTTGGAATACCATAATATGGTCCGCAGCTGAGAGGCCGCCTTGATGCGGTTTCCTACAAAGATAAAAACGACCTTTCGAGCTAAAAACCATGTCCCAACCGTCGTCGCAACACCAGTTTGTCGAGAACCACACGGTCGATTACGTTCCACCTGCCGAGCGCCATGGGAAGGCGCGCGACCTGTTCACCCTCTGGTTCAGCACCAACATCGCGCCACTGCCCATCGTCACCGGCGCCATGGTGGTCCAGGTGTTTCACCTGAACCTGCTGTGGGGGCTGGTCGCCATCGTGCTGGGCCATCTGGTCGGGGGCGTGGTCATCGCCCTTGCCTCTGCGCAGGGACCGCAGTTGGGCATTCCGCAGATGGTGCAGAGCCGCGGCCAGTTCGGCCGCTACGGTGCGCTGCTGATCGTCTTCTTCACCGCGCTGATCTACGTCGGCTTCTTCATCTCCAACATCGTGCTGGCAGGCAAGACCATTCATGGCATCGCCCCGAGCGTGCCGATGCCGGGGGCCATCGTCATCGGTGCCCTCAGCGCCACGGCCATCGGCGTCATCGGCTATCGCTTCATCCATACGCTCAACCGTATCGGTACCTGGGTGATGGGCTCGGCGCTGCTGGCCGGTTTCATCATGATGTTCGCCCAGACCCTGCCCGCCGACTTCCTTACCCGCGGGGCCTTCAACCTGTCCGGCTTCATCGCCACGGTGTCGCTGGGCATCATCTGGCAGATCAGCTTCTCGCCGTACACCTCGGACTACTCGCGGTACCTGCCCCGTGAGGTCGGGATCGCCAAGCCGTTCTGGGCCACCTATTTCGGCGCCACCCTGGGCACTATCCTGTGCTTCAGCTTTGGCACGGTGGCGGTGCTGTGCGTGCCGGAAGGCACTGATGCGATGGATGCAGTGAAACAGGCTACTGGCTGGCTTGGGCCGATCCTGATGGTGTTGTTCCTGCTCAACATCATCAGCCACAACGCCCTCAACCTGTACGGCGCCGTGTTGTCGATCGTGACCGCCATCCAGACCTTCGTGGCCCACTGGACGCCCAGCATCAAGGTACGCGTGGTACTGGCCAGCGTGATTCTGGCGGGTTGCGGCCTGGTGGCCCTGAATGCGTCGGCCGACTTCATCGGCCAGTTCATCGGCCTGATCCTGGCGTTGCTGCTGGTGCTGGTGCCCTGGGCATCGATCAACCTGATCGACTTCTACCTGATCAAGAAGGGCCAGTACGACATCGCCTCGATTTTCAGCGCCGACGGCGGCATCTATGGCCGCTTCAACCACCACGCCATCATTGCCTACGCCTGCGGCATCCTGGTGCAGTTGCCGTTTGCCAATACATCGCTGTATGTGGGGCCGTACTCGAACATCGTCGAAGGGGCAGACCTGTCCTGGCTGTTCGGCCTGTTGGTGACAGTGCCGCTGTATTACTGCCTGGCGACCCGAGGCAAGGTGGAGAAGGCAGGGCGTGCAGTGACGGTGAAGTGATCCCCCTGCCAGGCTGAATTGACCGGGGGCCGCCATGCGGCCCCCGGTCTTTATGGGTCAGACCTTGAACTGCGCCACCATGGCATTGAGGTCCACTGCCAGGCGCGACAGGTCCTGGGCCGCTGCACTGGTCTGGTTGGCACCGGCCGAGGTCTGCATGGACAGGTCGCGGATGTTGACCAGGTTGCGGTCCACTTCCCGCGCCACCTGCGCCTGCTGCTCCGATGCGCTGGCAATCACCAGGTTACGCTGGTTGATCGAGGCGATTGCCTCGGCGATCACCTCCAGCGCCTGGCCGGCACCCTGCGCCACTTCAAGCGTGCCAGACGCTCGGTCCTGGCTGCTGCCCATGGCGGTGACCGCACGCTCGGTACCGTTCTGGATACCGGTGATCATCTGCTCGATTTCTGCGGTGGACTGCTGGGTACGGTGGGCCAGCGCGCGTACCTCGTCGGCCACGACCGCAAAGCCCCGGCCCGCCTCGCCAGCGCGGGCCGCTTCGATGGCGGCGTTTAGCGCCAACAGGTTGGTTTGCCCGGCAATGGCGCCGATCACATCCAGCACCCGGCTGATCTCGTTGGCACTGCTGGCCAGTTGCTGGATCTCGCCGGAGGTGCCGGTCACTTCCGCCACCAACTGCTCAATGGACGCCAGCGCCTGGTTGACCCGGTCACGGCCGTCGCGTGTCGTCTGGTCGGCACCTTTGGACGCATCGGCCGTGCTCACGGCGTTGTTGGCGACTTCCTCGACAGCGGCGGTCATCTGGTTCACGGCGGTGGCTGCCTGATCGATTTCCGCGCTTTGCTGGTGGAGGCCGCGGCTGGTGTCCTCGGTCACGGTGTGCAGCTCTTCGGACGCCGACGCCAATTGGTCGGACGACGCGACGATCTTGCCGATGGTTTCGCGCAGGTTGCCCTGCATGCGGCTCAACGCCGCCAGCAGCAACGCGGGCTCGTCGCGGCCGACCACACGGATCTGCTGGGTGAGGTCACCGGTTGCGACACGTTCGGCCACGGCCACGGCGTCTGCCAGGGGCACCACGATGCTGCGGGTGAGCAGGGTGGCGATGGCCAGCAAGGCCAGCATGATGATGACCAGCGCGCCGATGATGGCCACATACGCTTCATCGGCCACGTCACTGCTCAACTGGGAAGCAGCTTCGGCACCTTTGCCATTGAAGGTGATCAGGGCGGTCATGGCCTGCATCATGGTGTCGGCGCGGTCAGTGAGCGGGCCAGTGATCGACTGCTTGGCGTTGTCCAGGCGGCCGGCCGAGATGTCCTGCAGCACCTCGGTCTGGACCTGCAGGTAATCCCGGTAGGTACCTTTGAAGGTTTCGAACAGGGCGCGGTCTTCTTCGCTGACTATGGTACCGACGTAGTCTTCGATGCCTTTTTGCAACTGCGCTTCTACCCCTCGGATCAGCTCCAGGTTGCGGCTGCGTTCAGCGGGGTCGTCGTCCAGTGCGCTGCGCAGGGTGAGTGCGCGGGCCCGGCCAAGGTTGCTGTTGATATCGCTGAGCGACATCACGGTGGGCATCCAGGTCAGGCGTATTTCATCCGTAGACTGGTCCATCTTCTGGGTTTCATACAGGGCGGTCATGCCCAGTATCAGTACCAGCAAACCCAGCACGGCAAACACGCTGGCTGCGCGAACGCCGATTTTCATATTCCTCAACTGCATCAGATGCTCCTACGGTGGCAGGCAGGCCTCGGGAGCTGGTGACGCAATGCCATGTCACCGGAAAGGCGCCAGGCTCTGGAAGCGCTGCGGATTAGGGAGTGGACCGTACCCTCACGAATACTGTTTTGCTTTGGATGATTACATATAGCCATTATTGTTGAACAGTCATACAACGTAACGGCATGAGTGGCAGGGCGCGCTGGACAGCGCTCCGCGCTGCTAACGGCTGTCGTGCTGGCGCCGGTACGCCCCAGGCTGCACGCCGATGGCCTTGGTGAAGGCCCGGGTGAACGCGGCAACCGACTGGTACCCGGCTTGCACGCCCACTTGCTCCACCGTGTGCCCCGCCCGCAGCAACTGGCTGGCATGGCGCATGCGCAGCGCCAGCAGTACCTGCCCAGGCGACTGGCCGGCCAGTTCGTTGAAGCGTTTGAAAAATGCCGACCGCGACAGGCCGGTGCACGCCGCCATGCGTTCCAGTGTCCAGGGCTGCCCGGGGTCACCGATCAGTTGCTCCAGCAGTTCGGCAAAGTTGGGCTGGCGGGCGAGGGCGATCAAGCCCCCATACTTCTGCCCGGCATGCACTTGTTGGCGCAGTGCATACAGGAACAGCAGATGAGTCAGGCGCTCCAGCAATACCTGTGACGGCCCGGCCGGGCGCCGGCATTCCTCCATAATCAACCCGAACAGCGCCTGGGCTGCACTGCCCGCCGGGTCGTCGGCGCGGAGCACGATAAGGTCGGCCAGCCCTTCGGCAATCAGCGAAGACAACCCGCTGCTGAAGTGGAAAAAGCCGCACACCAGCCCCACGCCGTCCACCGCTTCGGCATCCAGCGTCTGCATGGCCTGGCGCGGTTGGGCGCAGGCGCCCGCGGTGTCCTGCTCACTGGCCAGCCGGTAATCGATGTCACGCAACAGAAACACCGCATCACCACGCTCGAGCCGCACCGGTTGCGCTTGCCCGGCTGCGTGCAACCAGCAATGGCCCTGTACCACCAGGTGAAAACTGGCGTGGCCCATGCCATGGGTGCTGGCGTGCCAGCCGCCGCAATAGCGGCCCACGTGAAACAGGCTGGCATCGAGTTCCAGGCTTTCTAATAACCATTCAATGAGGTGGCTGGCGCAAATCATCTAATACAAACACTCTGGAGCAAGTAAAAGCGACTGATGAATATGGAGCGAATTTCTTATAACCAACAGACTGTGGGCACACCCAGTATGGAGACTACCTCATGTCCTCGCGCATTACCCTACATACCCTGCAAAGCGCCCCCGAGGCGGCCCGGCCGTTTTTGGAAAACGCCCAGAAGAACGCCGGCTTCATCCCCAACCTGCTGGGGGTGCTGGCCAATGCACCGGCTGCGCTGGAAACCTATGTGACCGTTTCTGCATTGAACGGCAAATCGGAACTCACCCTCGCCGAGCGCGAGGTGGTGCAGTTGATTGCCGCCACCCAGCACGGTTGTGACTTCTGCGTGGCAGGCCACACGGCCGTGGCGCTGAACAAGGCCAAGCTGCCCCAGGAGGTGGTCGATGCACTGCGTGCCCGCGGTGAGTTGCCCGATGCACGCTATGAAACCCTGGCGGCCTTTGCCCGCGAAGTCATCGCCACCCGTGGCAATGTCAGTGATGCGACCTACCAGGCGTTCCGTGACGCCGGCTTCACAGAAGGCAACACCCTGGAAGTGATTCTGGGAGTGAGCCTCGCAACCCTGTGCAACTTTGCTAATGTGTTCGCCCAGACGCCGCTCAATGACGAGCTGGGCAAATACCGCTGGCATCAGCCGTCTGCCTGATTCACCCAACGGGCTGCCAGGTGGGTGGTCGGTGTAGGAGCGGCCTGGTGCCGCATAGGGGTCGCCTGGCGGCCGCGGCGTTTTACAAGGAGCAAGATCATGCAAGATTGTGCATTTCGGACGTGGCTGGATGCCAACGCCGAAGCCATCGACCGGGGCCAGTGCGAACCGCATCAGGTGCTGGCGCACATTGCCGACTCGCAGCTGTTGCAGGTTGGCGTTGACCCTGCGTTGGGCGGGGTCGGCGGCCAGGTCACCGATGCCGTCGAGGCAATTGCCGCCATCGCCAGCCGCTCGCTGGCCACGGCGTTCGTGTGCTGGGGGCAGCGTGCCTTTATCGAGTACCTGCTGTACAGCCCTAACCAAGGCCTGCGCGAGCGGCTGCTGCCGCAGCTGCTAAAGGGTGAACTGGCCGGCGCCACCGGCCTGTCCAATGCCATGAAGTTCCTGTCTGGCATCGAGGCGCTGCAGGTGCGTGGGCGCCCCACCTATGATGGCTGGAACCTCGAAGGCCGCCTGCATTGGGTGACCAACCTGCGCAAAAGCGGCTTCGTGGTCGCTGCAGCCATTGAGGACGATGCCGGGGGGGCTCCGTTCGTGCTGGCTATCCCGTCCGGGGCACAGGGCCTGGAACGGTCCGACGACCTGCAGTTGATGGGCCTGCAGTCCAGCAATACGGCGGCGCTGGCTTTTCACCAGGTGCAACTGGCCCGCGACTGGCTGCTGCATGAAAACGCCCGTGAATTTCTGCCTCAGGTCCGGCCTGCGTTTCTCGCATTGCAGTGTGGCATGGCCATCGGCCTTGCGCGCCGGGCGTTGCAGGAGGTGCAACTGCACCTGCATGGGCGGGCGTCGTTCCTTGAGGAGGCGCAGCAGGTGCTGGCCGCACGGCTGGAAAACACCGTTGCCGAGCTCAAGCAGGGGCTGTTGGACGAGCGCTTCCGCCAGCAGCCGGCAGCCCTGTTCAAGCTGCGCATCACCCTGGCCGAATGTGCGGCCGATGCTGTACAGCTGGAGCTTCAGGCTAGCGGTGGCAAGGCCTACCTGAGCGAGTATGGCGAAGGCTTTGCCCGGCGCTGGCGCGAGTCGGCCTTTGTGCCGATCGTGACGCCGAGCCTGGTGCAGCTTCGCGCCGAGCTGCAGCGCCAGGCCGCCTCGGCATGACGCAGGTAGTGCTGGAAGCCCGGGATATCAGCCTGGGTTACCCTCGCGAGGGCGGCTGGCAGCAGGTGCTCGCCCAGTTCGATCTCCAGCTTGCACCGGGGGAGGTTGTGAGCATTCTGGGGCCAAGTGGTGTGGGCAAATCGAGCTTGTTGCGGGTGTTGGCGGGCCTGCAGCAGCCCCGCAGCGGCACCGTGAGCCTGCATGGGCAACCGTTGCAGGGCCCGCATCCGCGCCTGGCGGTAGCGTTCCAGGACCCGAGCCTGTTGCCATGGCTGAACCTTGAAAAGAACGTCGCCTTCGGCCTGGACTTTGCGCGCCAGCCCAACCTGGCCGCGCACGAGCGTCGCGCACGGGTCGACCATGCCATCGCCGCCGTGGGCCTGGGCCATGCGCGCAACCAGTACCCGGCGCAGCTGTCGGGCGGCATGGCTCAGCGAACGGCGCTGGCCCGCTGCCTGGCGCGCCAGCCACAGGTGCTGCTGTTGGACGAGCCGTTCGGGGCACTGGATGAAGTGACCCGGGCCGATATGCAGCAATTGCTGCTGCAACTGATCGCCACCCATAACACGGCGGCGGTGCTGATTACCCACGACATCGACGAAGCCCTGCTGTTGTCCGATCGGGTACTGCTACTGGGCGATCACCCAGCGCATGTCCTCGGCCAATGGCCCATCGACCTGCCGCAACCGCGGACGCAGCAGGTCGAGGCGCTGGGCGCCTTGCGCATCGACATTCTGAAAACCCTTCGGCGGGCAAGCCGCACAGTCGAACCCCACCCAACCCTGTTGCCCTCGGAGGCTGTCCATGTGCATGGATGACTGCTGCTCCTCTTCTTCACGCCGTGATTTTCTAAAGCTCGGCGCCATGTTCACCGCTGCCGGCGCCTTGCCGCTGCTGTCCAGCCTGCAGGCGCGCGCTGCCGCCGAGCCGGATGCGCCTGTGCGCATTGGTTACCTGCCGATTACCGATGCCACACCGTTGCTGGTGGCGCACAATAACGGCCTTTTTGAAGCCGAAGGCATCAAGGCCGAGCGGCCGGTGCTGCTGCGCAGTTGGGCGCAGGTGATCGAAGCGTTCATCTCCGGGCAGGTCAATGTCATCCACCTGCTGTCGCCAATGACCGTATGGGCTCGCTACGGCAGCAAGGTCCCGGCCAAGGTGGTCGCCTGGAACCACGTGGGTGGTTCGGGGCTGACGGTGGCGCCGGATATCAGCGATATCAAGCAGCTGGGCGGCAAGACCGTAGCGATCCCGTTCTGGTATTCCATCCATAACGTGGTGTTGCAGCAGATGCTGACCGACAACGGCCTTGAAGCCGTTTCCAAGCCCGCCAACGCGCCGTTGGCGGCCAACCAGGTCAACCTGCTGGTGCTGCCACCTTCGGACATGCCCCCGGCCCTGGCCAGCAAGCGCATCGCCGGTTACATCGTTGCAGAGCCATTCAACGCCCTGGCCGAGAACCTCAAGGTGGGCCGGGTGCAGCGCTTTACCGGCGATGTGTGGCGCAATCACGCGTGCTGCGTGGTGTTCATGCACGAGCACGACCTCAACAACCGCCCGGAATGGTCGCAGAAGGTGGTCAACGCTATCGTCAAGGCCCAGCAATGGACCCGCGACCATCGCGCCGAGGCCGCCGCGCTGCTGTCCAAGGCCGGCCCCAACAAGTACACGCCCCATGAGCCCGCCGTGCTGGCCAAGGTGCTGGCGCCCGCTGCCGACGACCGTGCCGGGTACATCGCCAGCGGCGCCATCCGCCATCAGCAGTGGGATGAAAAGCGTATCGACTTCCAGCCTTACCCGTACCCGAGCTATACCGAAGAACTGGTAAAGCGCCTGAAGACGACGTTGATCGAGGGGGACAACCGCTTCCTGGCCAATCTGGACCCTGCCCACATAGCGCGCGACCTGGTGGATGACCGCTTTGTGCGCAACGCCATTGCGGCAGTAGGTGGGCCCTCGGTGTTCGGCATCGCCGACAACTTCGAGCGCAGTGAGGAGTTCGCGGTCTGATGCGCCAGCATGTCGTTCATGCCAGCCTCGGGCTGGCCGGGTTGCTGGCGCTGTTGGTGCTGTGGTGGGCTGGGGTGGAAGTGTTCGGCCAGGCCGATGGGCTGTCGGCGCGGTTTTCACCGGCGGCGACCCTGGCCAGCCTGGTCGAGCTGTTAGGGCAGGGCGAGGTGTACGGGCATATCTGGGTGAGCCTGAAGCGTATTCTGGTGGGCTTGCTACTGGCGTTGCTGATCGGCGTACCCCTGGGTTTGCTGGTGGGCAGCTACCGCCACCTGGAAGCCGCAACCACGCCGGCGTTCCAGTTTTTGCGCATGATCTCGCCCCTGTCCTGGATGCCCGTGGTGGTGATGCTGATGGGGGTAGGGGACCAGCCTATCTATTTTCTGCTGGCGTTCGCCGCGCTGTGGCCGATTTTGCTGAACACAGCAGCAGGTGTTCGCCAACTGGACCCGCGCTGGTTGCAATTGAGCCGCAGCCTGAGTGCCACCCGTTGGGAAACCCTGTGCAAGGTCATCGTGCCCGGGGTGATCGGGCATGTGCTGACAGGCGTTCGCCTGGCCATCGGTATTCTCTGGATCGTGCTGGTGCCCTGCGAAATGCTGGGCGTGAGTGCGGGCCTGGGCTACTTCATTCTTGATACCCGCGACCGCTTGGCGTACTCCGAGCTGATGGCCATGGTGCTGTTGATTGGTGTACTGGGGTTCGCGCTGGATGCCGTGGCGCGTGGGTTGCATCGCCGCTGGGTGCACGCCTGAAACAAACGGGCTGCGCAGGCAGCCCGCGCAGCCTCAATGTACTGTCTGGCGCTGGCGCACGCAGGCCTGGGCTTGCAGGCTCAACGCGTCCAGGCGCTCGTCGCGCTGCTGTTCGGCCTCGATCATGGCATCTTCACCCTGCTGGTTGAGCAGGTAGGTGTGAATCTGCATGACCTCGGTGGTTTCGTAGATGGGCGCGATGTCCAGGCGGCCGATCAGGGCGCCGCTTGGTTGGCCGGTGCTGCTCATCAGCACCTGTGGGCCGTTGGCGGCCACTACCTGCATGCCCATGGCTTCGAACCACGGTACCTGGCTGGCGAAGGCATTCAGCTCCACACAGGCTTGCCGGCCTTGCAGGTCGCCCAACAGGGCGCGGGCGATCCCCTGGCGGCGGTGGTCGGGGTGCACTGCCAGGAACGCCAGCTCGCATGCCTGATCATCGTCCTGGGCGGGCAGGGTGAGGGCAAAGCCCAGCAGCTTGTCGGGTGCATCGGCGTCCAGTGCCAGTGTCAGGGCCACTGACAGGCCGCGTGTGCCATCCAGCGCTTGCAGGTACTGGTGCACCTCCATGCCGACGCCATACTGGTACAGCGGGTAGAGGGGGTTGTCGGCAGTGATGGCGACGCTGCTCAGCGTGCCCACGGCATGAATCACCAGCTCGCGGATCTGGTTCTGGAAGGACTCGGGTGGCACGCTGTCGAGGCGGCTCAGGATGAACATCGGGTGACGGGCTCCGGCGGGTCGGGGTAGGGCCTGCCAATGTAGGTGGCAGGTGGCACAGTCTAGCCGTTTGCTGCGGAGCGTGCGAAAGTGCCGTCGATGGCCAGGGTTGAAGTTGATGGGTTTTGACGGTGTGCCTAAGTCATCTGTAAGAGACGATGAATCACTTTCATTCGGCGTTAAGGATGACGCGTTGTAGTGTGGCAACTGCAACTGCAACTGCAAACCTAAATATATCCACGCATTAACTGAATAAACTCGGCCGCTCTTGCTTCTAAGCGCGCGGTAGTTCAGGCAACACAGATTGCGACTTCAGGAGGCCGAGCGTAGGGATTGC
>NZ_JACVVH010000043.1:0-42869 GCF_016647865.1 Pseudomonas sp. S60
GCGGCGCATCGCGAGCTTTGCTCGCTCCTACGTTTGTTTCGGGCCAATTATGCCGGGGGCGTTTGTGCGCGAACGCCTTTGCGCAGGGCGCGATATCGTGCCGTACGAACCAGGCAGGCGCCGCCGCTCAGTGCCCACCCAGGTAGGCGCTGCGCACCTCTTCGTTCACCAACAACTCCTGCCCCGTCCCGGTCATGCGGATTTGCCCGTTGACCATCACATAGGCGCGGTCCGACAGTTTCAGCGCATGGTTGGCGTTCTGCTCCACCAGAAAAATAGTCATCCCGGTCTTGGCCAGCTCACGCAGGGTGGCGAAAATCTGCTTGACCACGATCGGCGCCAGCCCCAGCGAAGGCTCGTCCAGCAGCAGCAACTTCGGCCGGCTCATCAGTGCGCGGGCAATTGCCAGCATCTGCTGCTCGCCCCCGGACATGGTCATGGCACGCTGGTTGCGCCGCTCCTTGAGGCGCGGGAACAATTCGTACATGCGCTGCATGTCCTCGTCGGCGTGCTTGTCGCCGATGGGGATGGTGCCCATCATCAGGTTTTCTTCCACGCTCATGTCCGGGAACACCCGCCGCCCCTCCGGGGATTGGGCAATGCCGTTGGCCGCGATGTAGTGCGTGGACTTGCGGGTGATGTCCGTCCCCCGGTAAATGATCTGCCCGGCAGCGGCGCGCGGTTGGCCAAAGATCGACATCAACAAGGTGGATTTACCCGCCCCGTTGGCGCCAATCAGGCTCACCGTCTCACCTTCATCGATGTGCATGGACACTTGCTTGAGGGCTTGGATCGGGCCGTAGAACACGTCCAGGTCACGCAGTTCGAGAATGGGTGCAGTCATACCAGTTCCTCTTCGTCGGCACCCAGGTAGGCAGCGATCACGGTCGGGTTGTTGCGGATATCCTGCGGGGCGCCTTCGGCGATCACGTTGCCGTGGTCCAGCACGACGATATGGTCGGAAATGCTCATGACCATGCCCATGTCGTGCTCGATCAGCACCACCGTGATGTCGTGCTCGTCACGCAGCACCCGCACCATACGGCTGAGCGCCTCGGTTTCCTGCGGGTTCAGGCCGGCCGCAGGCTCGTCCAGGCAGATCACCTTGGGCCGCGTGCACATGGCCCGGGCAATCTCCAGGCGCCGCTGCTGGCCGTACGACAGCTCGCCAGCCAGGCGGTTGGCACAATCAACCAGGTCGACCACCTCCAACCAGTAGAAGGCGTGGTCCAGTGCATCGCTCTCGGACTTGCGGTACGCCTTGGTGTTGAGCACCCCGGCCAGCAGGTTGCGGTTTACCCACATGTGCTGCGCCACCAGCAGGTTCTCGATGACCGACATCTCCTTGAACAGGCGGATGTTCTGGAACGTACGGGCCAGGCCTGCGCGGTTCACCAGGTGTGTGCCACCGAACATCTTGTAGTAGAGACGGCTGGCGAAACGGGACGGGGAGACAAAATCCGCCGCCTGGAAGCTCTCGCCCAGCAACTGGATAACATTGGTGTGGCCGCCCCGCACGTTCAGCTCTATGCGCCCGCCGCTGGGCTTGTAGAAGCCGGTAAGGCAGTTGAAAACCGTGGTCTTGCCGGCGCCATTGGGGCCGATCAGGGCGAAGATCTGGTTGCGCCTGACCTTCAGGCTGACGTCGCTGAGCGCCTTGATGCCACCAAACTGCATCATCAGGTTATCCACAGACAAAATGATTTCGTCGCTCATGGCGCCACTCCTTTACGCGGGGTCACACCGGTACGGCTGATGCGAATCAGGCCCCGCGGTCGCCAGATCATCATCAGCACCATCAGCACGCCGAACAGCAGCACCCGGTATTCCGAGAAGCTGCGCAGCAGCTCGGGGGCGACGGTGAGCACGAAGGCCGCGATGACCACGCCCACGGTCGAACCCATGCCGCCCAGCACGACGATGGCCAGAATGAGCGCCGACTCGAAGAAGGTAAACGAAGACGGGTTGACGAAGCCCTGGTAGGTGGCGAAAAACACTCCGGCAAGGCCTGCAGTCGATGCGCCCAGGGTGAAGGCCGACAGCTTGACCAGCACATGGTTGAGCCCCATGGAACGGCAGGCGATCTCGTCCTCGCGCAGCGCTTCCCAGGCCCGCCCAACCGGCATCCGGGTCAGCCGGTGCTTGATGTAGAGCACCGCCAGCACGACCAGAAACAGCACCCCATAAATGAACACGAACTTGAGGTTGGCGTTGTAATCGAAGCCGAAGAACTCGTGAATCGGCACGCCGCCGTCCTTGGCACGCCGCCCGAACTCCAGGCCGAAGAAGGTCGGCGAAGGCGCCGGCATGCCGTTGGGCCCGCCCGTGAACGACAACCAGTTGTTCAGTACCAGGCGGATGATTTCACCAAAGCCCAGGGTGACGATGGCCAGGTAGTCGCCGTGCATGCGTAACACCGGGAACCCCAGGATGCACCCAGCCAACGCAGCGGCGATGGCCGCAAGCGGCAGTACGCTCCAGAAGCCCAGCCCCAGGTACTGGTAACCCAGCGCCAGGCCATAGGCGCCGATGGCGTAGAACGCCACGTAGCCCAGGTCGAGGAGGCCTGCCAGGCCCACCACGATGTTCAAACCAAGGCCCAGCAAAACGTAGATCAGCCCCAGGATGACTACGGTCAGCAGGTACTTGTTGGCAAAGATGGGGAACACGATGGCGATGATCACCAGCGCCGGGATGATGTAGCGCAGGCGCGACTTGTAGTCCGGTGCGTTGACATGCACGCCCGAGCCACCGCTGTCGAAGCCCTGCAGCATGCGCCGGCCAGCGGCGGTCTGCAGGTACAGGCTGAGCAGAAAGCGCCCCACCATCACCCCGCCAACCAGCCAGGCCACACGGCGCGGCTCGGCGTTGAAACTGTAGCCATCGAGCACCACGCCCACTACCGGGCCAAACACGATCAGCGCCAGCAGCCCTGCGACCAGGGTTTCCAGCAGGCTGCGCTTCAGGTCGAAACCCTTGGTTTCGGAAACAGAGGCAATTTTGGTAACGGACATGATCACACCTTAGCCACGAGTGGGCGACCCAGCAGGCCTTGAGGGCGGAAGATAAGGATGAGCACCAGCAGCGAGAAGCTGAATACGTCCTTGTAGTCCGAGTTGATCAGCCCCGAGAACAGCGATTCGGAAATCCCCAGGATGATGCCGCCAAGCATCGCCCCCGGCAGCGAGCCGATGCCGCCGAGCACGGCAGCGGTAAATGCCTTGATGCCGATGATGAAGCCTGCATAGAAGTCGAAGGTGCCGTAGTTCATGGTGATCAGCACACCGGCCAGCGCGGCCATCACCGCACCGATCACGAATACGTAGGAAATCACCCGGTCGGTGTTGATCCCCAGAATCGACGCCATCTTGCGGTCCTGCTGGGTGGCACGGCACATGCGTCCAAGCTTGGTGTACTTGATGACATAGGTCAGCAGGCCCATGCCGACGAACGCAGCCACCAGGATGAAGATCTTGGTGTAGGTCAATTGTACGAAGCCACTGCCCACATCGACGCGCCAGGCGCCCTCGAGCAACGTCGGTACACCCTGCTGGCGGGCGCCCTGGCTGATCTGCGCGTAGTTTTGCAGGATGAGCGAAATGCCGATGGCACTGATCAGCGGTGCCAGGCGGGTGGAGTTACGCAGGGGTTTATAGGCGATGCGCTCGATGGTGAAGCCATACACCCCGGTGACCACGATGGTGAACAACAGCGTGCCCAGCATCAACAGGGGGAAGGATTCGATACCGAAGTAAGCCAGCAATGCCAGGCTGATCGCCGCCAGGTAAGCGGAGATCATGTACACCTCGCCGTGCGCGAAGTTGATCATGCCGATGATGCCATAGACCATTGTGTAGCCGATGGCGATCAGGCCATAGACCGACCCAAGGGTCAGGCCATTGACCAGTTGCTGCAGGAAAATACCATCCATAACGCAATCTCACCTGATGGAGACTGCACGGGCGCCGCCCACGGCGGGCCCGGGTCAAGGCGGCCCTCGCAGTGCAGACCCGTGCAGGTCTACGAATAAAGACAGGTACCGCAGGGGCCTGGGCCCAGGGCGTGTGCACCTGGGCCTTGGGCCGTTGTTATTGTTGTTTTTCCAGCTGGTGGTACTTGCCGTCCTTATCCCACTGGTAGACCACGTAGTCGGACACCGTCAGGTCGCCCTTGCTGTCCCACTTCTTCTCACCCATCACGGTCTGCACCGGGTTGGCTTTCAGCCACTTGGCGGCGTCCTCGCCCTTGTTCGACTTGGCGCCGTTGAACGCCGCTGCCAACGCCTGCAGCGAGGCATAGGCATACAGGGTGTAGCCTTCAGGCTCGGTGCCGGCCTTGCGGAATGCTTCCACCACCGCCTTGCTGTCCGGCAGCAGGCGCGGGTCGGCGCCGAAGGTCATGTACACGCCATCGACGTACTGCGCGCCGCCAGCAGTAGACACCAGCTCGTCGGTGACGATGCCGTCGTCAGACATGAACTTCACGTCCTTCAGGCCCTGCTCGCGCAGTTGCCGAACCAGCGGCCCGGCCTCTGGGTGAAGGCCGCCGAAGTACACCACGTCGGCGCCCACGGAGCGGATCTTGGTGACCACGGCGCTGAAGTCTTTCTCGCCACGGGTCAGGCCTTCATACAGCACCGGTTTCACGCCGCGCTTTTCCAGCTGCGCCTTGGTCGCGTCGGCCAGGCCCTGCCCGTAGGTGTCCTTGTCGTGCAACACCGCCACCTTCTTGCCCTTGAGCACATCGACGATGTAGTTGCCCGCGACCACGCCCTGCTGGTCGTCCCGGCCGCACATGCGGAACATGGCAGAAAGGCCACGCTCGGTGACCTGCGGGTTGGTCGAGCCGGGGGTGATGGCGATCACGCCTGCTTCGTCATACACCTCCGAAGCCGGGATGGTGTTGGACGAGCAGAAATGGCCGACCACGCCAATGACCTTGTCCTGGTCCACCAACCGGTTGGCCACGGCCACGGCCTGCTTGGGTTCGCAGGCATCATCGCCCTTCACCAGCACGATCTTCTCGCCGTTCACGCCACCTGCCGCGTTGATCTTGTCGGCGGCGGCCTGGGCCCCCTTCATGTACTGCTCGCCAAACGCTGCGTTCGCCCCGGTCATCGGGCCCGCGACACCGATCTTCACGTCGGCCTGAACATACGAAGAAACACCCAGTGCCGTGGCGACGGCCAGGGCCAGAAAACCTTTCTTGTAAAACGTCTGCGACATGAGGTGGTGCTCCTGAATTTTTTTTGGTTGGCACTACAACGACTCAGCCCTGTCCTCCGAGCAAGGGCCGTGCCATCAGTTTTACATCGCTGTTAAACACTTCGTTTAACGGACGTGCCAGCGTGGCATGGCCTTTTGTTACTGAGCGTGCAACCGTCTGCGACGCGCAAGGCGCCACCCTCATCCAGCAACCAGGGCAACCCGACCCTGCCATCATTGCAACCCTGCGCCACACCACCGTGCAACCCGCCTGTAACAAACAACGTCACCGAACTGCACACACGTGGTGCGCGACTGCTACAGCCGGCACCGTTTCAAGGCTGGCCGAAACATCAAAGTGAAAAGGCTGGCACAATGGCCGCCATTCGCCGTTTCTGGAGTCACCCCTGATGAGCGAGAGCGCATTCGCCGAGCGCATCGTGCATAACCTGCTCGACACCGATTTCTACAAACTCACCATGATGCAGGCTGTGTTGCACAACTACCCGGATGCCGACGTGGAATGGGAGTTCCGCTGCCGCAATGGCGAGGACCTGCGCCCGTACCTTGGCGAAATCCGTCAGCAGCTCGAACGGCTCAGCGACCTGACCCTGGATGACGGGCAGTTGGGCTTTCTGGAACGCATCAGCTTTCTGAAGCCGGACTTTCTGCGGTTTCTGCGGTTGTTCCGCTTCAACCTGCGCTACGTACAACTGGGCATCGAGGACGATCAGCTGTGCCTGCGCCTCAAAGGCCCCTGGCTGCATGTGATTCTGTTCGAAGTCCCGCTGCTGGCCATCATCAGCGAGGTCCGTAACCGCCACCTGCACCCGCACATGCGGCTGTCGGAGGCACGCGACCAGCTCTATCGCAAATTCGACTGGCTCAATGCCAATGCCAGCGGTGACGAGCTGGCCGAGATGCAGGTCGCCGACTTCGGCACCCGCCGGCGCTTTTCCAGCCGCGTGCAACAGGAGGTGGTGCGGGTGCTGCGCGACGACTTCCCGGCCCGCTTCGTGGGCACCAGCAACGTCGACCTGGCCTGGAAGCTGGATATCAAACCCCTGGGCACCATGGCCCACGAATGGATCATGGCCCATCAGCAGCTCGGCCCCCGGCTGATCGACAGCCAGATCGCCGCACTGGACTGCTGGGTGCGGGAGTACCGCGGGTTGCTGGGCATCGCCCTGACCGACTGCGTCACCATGGACGCCTTCCTTGGTGATTTCGACCTGTATTTCGCCAAGCTCTTCGACGGCCTGCGCCATGACTCCGGCGAGCCGGTGGCCTGGGCGGAAAAAGCCATCGCCCACTACCAGCACCTGGGCATCGACCCGATGACCAAGACCCTGGTGTTCTCCGATGGCCTGGACCTGCCCCGGGCGCTGCAAATCTTCCGTGCGCTGCGCGGTCGCATCAACGTAAGCTTTGGTATCGGCACCAACCTGACATGCGACATCCCGGGGGTAGCGCCGATGAGCATCGTGCTCAAGATGACCGACTGCAACGGCGCCCCGGTGGCGAAGATTTCCGACGAGGCGGCCAAGACCCAGTGCCGCGACCCGAATTTCGTCGCCTACTTGCGTCATGTATTCAAAGTCCCCAGCAAGGAGTAACCCATGCAAGCGGTTCAACAGGAAATTGCCCAGGCCCTGAAGGTACAGCCGCCGTTCGCCGACGCCGCTGCCCTGGACGCCGAAGTCGCCCGGCGTGTGGCGTTCATCAAGGGCTGCCTGGCCAACGCCCGCCTCAAGACCCTGGTGCTGGGCATCAGCGGCGGTGTCGACTCACTCACCGCTGCACTGCTCGCCCAGCGCGCCATCAACGAGCTGCGTGCAGAAACCGGCGACAAGGCCTACACCTTCATCGCCGTACGCCTGCCCTACCACGTCCAGCACGATGAGCATGACGCCCAGGCCTGCCTGGAAGTGATCAAGGCCGACGAAGTACACACCGTCGACATCGCCCCTGCGGTGAAGGCACTGGCCGCCGAAGTGGTCGAGCTGAAGGCCGGTTCGCCCACCCTTGTGGACTTCGTGGTCGGCAACGTCAAGGCACGTACGCGCATGGTGGCGCAGTACACCATTGCCGGCGCCCGTGCGGGGCTGGTGATCGGTACCGACCACGCCGCCGAAGCGGTAATGGGCTTCTTTACCAAATTTGGTGACGGTGCCTGCGACCTGGCCCCGTTGAGCGGCCTGGTGAAGCGCCAGGTACGGGCGATTGCGCGCAGCTTCGGGGCGCCCGACTCACTGGTGGAGAAGGTGCCAACGGCTGACCTGGAAGACCTGGAACCGGGCAAGCCGGACGAAGCGTCGCACGGTGTGACATACCAGCAGATCGACGACTTCCTGCAGGGGCAACCCATCGATCAGGCGGCGTTCGACATCATCGTCGCCAACTACCGCAAGACCCAGCACAAGCGCGAGCTGCCGTTTGCGCCGTAACAATGCAATGGGGCCGCAAAGCGGCCCCAATGACACGTACCCACGCGCTTTAGATCACTTGACGACAACCTTGCCCTTCATCATCGAGATGTGGCCAGGGAAGGTGCAGAAGAAGCTGTAGTCACCGCCGGCATCCAGCTTGGAGGTGTCAAACTTGATCTCGGTTTCTTTCTCAGGCGCACCAATCATCTTGGTGTGGGCAATGATCGCGGCGTTGTCGGCCTTGATGTAGTCCTTCTCCAGGCCCTGGCTCATGCCTTCGGTCGCAATGCCCTGCATGTCGGCAGTCTTGCTGATGACCAGGTTATGGCCCATGACGTTCTTCGGCAGGTTGCCGGAGTGCGTCAGTTTTACCGTGAACTCCTTGCAGCTCTTGTCGACGGTAATTTCCTTGGTGTTGTACGACATCTGGTCGGTGGAATCGACAGTCACCGAACACTCGGCTGCGAAGACAGAGGCGCTGGCGAGGGTCAGCAGGGATACCGCTACAGCTTTCGCAAACATCATGAATCTCCTTGGCAGGGTTTTATCAATTGCGAGACTGCCTTAAACCGTTCAGCCCCTCGCTGATGTGGGTCAAGGGGGTGTCAATAGGCCAGGCAGTTGAATTGTTCAATGGATTGTATACAACCAATCTAAGGGCACATCATGCCCCTTTATTAGACGATGGGACAACCACTCATTTAGGAGCAATACCAAATGCCCATGTCCAGCCTCATCAACAGCCTGCTCGCCGCTTACGCACACGCAGCCACCGGGGCGATCTGCGAATTCTCGCGCCCGGAATAACAACTGATTGAAGGATTCACAGTGTTGCGGGGCCGCCAGGCGGCCCCGAACGAGGTCGACTAGCGCGGGATGACCGGCTGACGCGGTTTCTTGCCCTTGCCCGCTTTACCACCTTTGCCTGCATCCTTGCGCTCTTTGGCGGCTTGCTGGTTGCGCGCGAATGCTTCGGCCTTGGCCTTTTCTCGCTTGTCCCAAGGCTTGCTGCCATCACTGGCACGCGGCGGCAGGCCGGTGTGCTGGGTCAGCACCTTCTGCTCCTTGGCCACCTTGTGGCTACCTGCAGGCGTGGAGTTCTTGCGCCGAGCACTCTGGTAGGTGTCCGATTGCGGCTGGTGCAGGGGGATCAGCTGGTGCTTGCCCGGGCCGATCAGGTCGGCGCGGCCCATGCGCTCCAGCGCCTCACGCAACATCGGCCAACCCTTGGGGTCGTGATAGCGCAAAAATGCCTTGTGCAGCCGGCGCTGCTCGTCGCTCTTGACGATATCCACGCCTTCGCTCTTGTAGGTCACCTTGCGCAGCGGGTTCTTGCCCGAATGGTACATGGCCGTGGCCGAGGCCATCGGCGAGGGGTAGAACGCCTGCACCTGATCGGCACGGAAGCCGTTGCCCTTGAGCCACAGGGCCAGGTTCATCATGTCTTCATCGGTGGTGCCTGGGTGCGCGGCGATGAAGTACGGGATCAGGTACTGCTCCTTGCCCGCTTCTTTCGAGAACTTCTCGAACATGCGCTTGAAGCGGTCGTAGGTGCCGATACCGGGCTTCATCATCTTGTCCAGCGGGCCACGCTCGGTGTGCTCCGGGGCAATCTTGAGGTAACCGCCCACGTGGTGGGTGACCAGCTCCTTCACGTATTCCGGCGACTCGACCGCCAGGTCGTAGCGCAGGCCCGAGGCAATCAGGATTTTCTTCACACCTGGCAAGGCACGGGCCTTGCGGTACAGCTCGATCAACGAGCTATGGTCGGTGTTAAGGTTCTCGCAGATACCGGGGAACACGCACGACGGCTTGCGGCAGTGCTTTTCGATGTCCGGGCTTTTACAGGCGATGCGGTACATGTTGGCGGTCGGGCCGCCCAGGTCAGACACCACGCCGGTGAAGCCAGGCACCTTGTCGCGCATTTCTTCGATCTCGTGGAGGATCGACTCGTGCGAACGGTTCTGGATGATCCGGCCTTCGTGCTCGGTGATCGAGCAGAAGGTGCAGCCGCCAAAGCAGCCGCGCATGATGTTCACCGAGAAACGGATCATCTCGTAGGCCGGAATGCGCTCCTTGCCGTAGGCAGGGTGCGGCACACGCGCATACGGCATGCCGAACACGTAGTCCATTTCTTCGGTGCTCATGGGAATGGGTGGCGGGTTGAACCACACATCCACTTCGCCGTGTTTTTGCACCAGGGCGCGGGCGTTGCCGGGGTTGGTCTCCAGGTGCAGCACACGGTTGGCGTGGGCGTACAGCACCGGGTCGTTGCGCACTTTCTCGAACGAAGGCAGGCGGATCACCGACTTGTCGCGGGTCATGCGCGGGCTGTCGAGAATCTGCACCACCTTGGCTTCGTTCGGGTCTTCCTGGTCACCTTTGGCCTGCTCGATGGCGCAGGCCTGGGTGTCCTGGGTATTCACGTAGGGGTTGATGATCTTGTCGACACGGCCCGGGCGGTCGATGCGGGTGGAGTCGATCTCGTACCAGCCTTGCGGGGTATCGCGGCGCACGAACGCGGTGCCACGTACGTCGGTGATGGTGTCGATGCGCTCGCCATTGGACAGGCGCTGGGCGACTTCGACCACGGCCCGCTCGGCGTTGCCGAACAGCAGGATGTCGGCGCTGGCGTCGATCAGGATCGAGTGGCGGACCTTGTCCTGCCAGTAGTCGTAATGCGCGATACGGCGCAGCGAGGCCTCGATGCCGCCCAGCACGATCGGCACGTGCTTGTAGGCTTCCTTGCAGCGCTGGCTGTACACCAGGCTGGCTCGGTCAGGGCGGCTGCCGGCCAGCCCGCCCGGGGTGTAGGCGTCATCGGAGCGGATTTTCTTGTCTGCGGTATAGCGGTTGATCATCGAGTCCATGTTGCCGGCGGCCACCCCGAAGAACAGGTTCGGCTCGCCCAGCTTCATGAAGTCGTCTTTGGACTGCCAGTTCGGCTGGGCAATGATGCCCACGCGGAAGCCCTGGGCCTCCAGCAGGCGGCCGATGATGGCCATGCCGAACGACGGGTGGTCGACGTAGGCATCCCCGGTCACGATGATGATGTCGCAGGAATCCCAGCCGAGCAGATCCATCTCCTCCCTGCTCATTGGCAGGAAAGGTGCTGGCCCGAAGCATTCGGCCCAGTACTTGGGATAGTCGTAGAGTGGTTTGGCTGCTTGCATGTCAGTGACCGGTTCTGGTGTGCAGGAAAATCGCGGGCGCGAAATATAGCACAAATTTTAACCAAGTCCGACTGGAATCGTAGGGGATAGGTGGGTTGCGCGACAGTTGGTGTAAAGGCCCGCCGTGGTGATAGCTTCGCTTGTCAGATCGAGCGCCGCCCTCGCGGCGCTTGAACTCAACAACACTGAAACTGCCAAGGCGAACGCCTGGTCGAGCCTTACTCGTCGTCGTCGAAGTTATACATCCCCGGCGCCAGGTTCTCGAAGCGGGTGTATTTACCAATAAACGCCAGCCGCACAAAACCAATCGGCCCGTTACGCTGTTTACCGATGATGATTTCCGCCACGCCCTTGTGCTCGGTTTCGGGGTGGTACACCTCGTCACGGTAGACGAACATGATCACGTCGGCGTCCTGCTCGATTGCACCGGATTCACGCAAGTCGGAGTTCACCGGGCGTTTGTTCGGGCGCTGCTCCAGGGATCGGTTCAGCTGGGAGAGCGCGATGACCGGGCAGTTGAACTCCTTCGCCAGCGCTTTCAGCGAGCGGGAGATCTCGGAAATTTCGTTGGTACGGTTGTCACCGGCCGACCCCGGGATCTGCATCAGCTGCAGGTAGTCGACCATGATCAGGGCAATTTCGCCGTGTTCGCGGGCCAGGCGCCGCGTACGCGCACGCATCTCCGATGGGCTGATGCCGGCGGTATCGTCGATGAACAGCTTGCGGTCGTTGAGCAGGTTCACAGCCGAGGTCAGGCGCGGCCAGTCATCATCGTCCAGCTGCCCGGAACGCACCTTGGTCTGGTCGATACGGCCAAGCGACGACAGCATACGCATGACCAGCGATTCGCCTGGCATCTCCAGCGAGAACACCAGCACTGCCTTGTCGGTACGCAGCACCGCGTTTTCAACAAGGTTCATGGCGAAGGTGGTTTTACCCATGGAGGGTCGACCCGCAACGATGACCAGGTCGGCCGGCTGCAGGCCGCTGGTTTTCCCGTCCAGGTCGGTAAAGCCGGTTGATACCCCGGTGATATCGCTGTCGGAGTTGAACAGTGTGTCGATACGGTCGATGGCCTTGGTCAACAGCTCGTTGACACCCACCGGGCCACCGGTCTTGGGCCGCGCCTCGGCGATCTGGAAGATCTGCCGCTCGGCATCGTCGAGAATTTCCGCGGCATCGCGCCCCTGCGGGTTGAACGCGTTGTCGGCAATGTCGGTACTGATGCTGATCAGCTGGCGCAGCGTGGCCCGCTCGCGAATGATCGCGGCGTACGCCTTGATGTTGGCCACCGACGGCGTGTTCTTGGCCAGTTCGGCGAGGTACGCCAAGCCACCCACCTGCGTGGAAAGGCCTTCCTTGTCCAGCTGCTCGTGCAGGGTCACCACGTCGAATGGCTGGTTGGCGTCGGCCAACTTGTGCACGGCACGGAAGATCAAACGGTGGTCATGCCGATAGAAGTCGCCATCCGACACCTGGTCCAGCACCCGCTCCCAGGCATTGTTGTCCAGCATCAGGCCACCGAGCACGGCCTGTTCGGCCTCGATGGAATGCGGCGGCACCTTCAGGGCTGCGGTTTGCAGGTCAAGCTGTTCGGAGGAAGTGATCTCGTTCATGTCCACGGAAGAATGCTGGAGGATTAGAAACACAAAGGGCACGGCCTGTCGAAGACAGGACCGTGCCCGATGTTAACCGGCTGACACCTGACGGGCCAGCCGGTCAGCGCAGCTTAGGCAGCTACGACGACCACACGTACGGTGGCTTCAACGTCGCTGTGCAGGTGCACGGCTACGTCGTATTCGCCAACCTGACGGATGGTGCCGTTCGGCAGACGCACTTCAGCTTTGGCCACTTCAACGCCAGAGGCGGTCAGGGCGTCAGCGATGTCGTGGGTGCCGATCGAACCGAACAGCTTGCCTTCGTCGCCAGCGGTGGCAGTGATGGTCACTTCCAGCTCGGCCAGTTGGGCAGCGCGGCTTTCAGCCGAAGCTTTCTTGTCAGCGGCTGCTTTTTCCAGCTCGGCGCGACGCTCTTCGAACGCAGCCAGGTTGGCGGCGGTCGCAGCGGTGGCCTTGCCGAATGGCAGCAGGTAGTTACGGCCGTAGCCAGCCTTAACATTTACTTTGTCGCCCAGGTTACCCAGGTTGGCGACTTTTTCCAGCAGGATCAGTTCCATTTGGTAAAACCTCTTAACTTTTAACCTTCACCGTTCGCGGAGTCATTCCCCTTGGGGGACTTGCGACCGCGAAAATCAATCAGGCTGTCGACAATGGCCAAAACCACCAGCAACGGATAAATCAGCTGCATGATCAGCGGCAACGTCACGTAGATCCCCACCAGCCAGAAACCAGCCAGTCGGCCCTGTGCCACGAGCCCATGCATCAACGCGATGCCGGCCAGCACCAGTACCAGGCTCGAAGCCGATGCCAGGATGATGAACTGCGGCCCGATGAACGGAGCCACCACCATCACTGCCACCAAGACCGCCATGGTCTGTTTCGACAACTTCAGTGCGCGAAATTCGCGACCGAAGCCTCCAGGGTTGTACAACGCTGCCTGCCAATAACGCGCCAGCACCAAAGCCAGCACGCAGAACAATTGCACCGTCACGGCTGTGGAAGCGACCAGCACAGGGCGGATCGTTTCGCCGGAGAGCACCGGTTGCCCCTCGACTTGCGGCATGGCGTCGGAAAACGCCTTGGCCAGCGCATCGAAGGTCGGGGCCAGCGCCAGATCGAGCACGTGGCTGAAAACCACGGCGAACACGGCGCTGACCACCAGAACCCGGCTCCAGGAATGCTCGGCACGCAACATGGCGGCCAAGGCCAGGGCACCGGCGATCACCATGAAGGTGATCGGATCGCCCATGACCCACACGGCCAGCCCGGCGAGCAAGCCGCCGGCGATGACCGTTGTAGCATCCTTGAAACCCCGCCGCAGCAGCACAAGGCTGCCGGCAGCGGCACTCAACCAGAACAGCAGCGGCAGTACCGCGCTGATGACCACCACGAGGGTGGCCTGCACACGACCGCGCATGATGAAACTTGCTAACGCTCGCATGCTAATCCCTTACTGCTTGTCGACGACCCGGTCTCAGCGGCCGTGGCTGTCGGTGTAGGGCAGCAGGGCCAGGAAGCGGGCGCGCTTGATAGCGGTAGCCAGCTGACGCTGATAACGAGCTTTGGTACCGGTGATACGGCTTGGAACGATCTTGCCGGTTTCGGATACGTAAGCTTTCAGGGTGTTGAGATCTTTGAAGTCGATCTCTTTCACGTCTTCAGCAGTGAAGCGGCAGAATTTACGACGACGGAAGAAACGTGCCATTTAATAGGCTCCTCTAAAGGTCCGTGGATTACTCGTCAGCGTTATCGCTGGAGTCGCTGTCATTGCTGTCGTCGCCATCGGCGGACTCGGCATGCTCAGGACGCTCGCGACGCTCACGGCGCTCGCTGCGGTTTTCTTCAGCCTTCAGCATCTCGGACTGACCGGTAACGGCTTCGTCACGACGGATGACCAGGTTACGGATAACGGCATCGTTGTAGCGGAAGTTGTCTTCCAGCTCGGCCAGGGCCTTGCCAGTGCACTCAACGTTCAGCATCACGTAGTGAGCCTTGTGAACATTGTTGATTGCGTAGGCCAGTTGACGACGGCCCCAGTCTTCCAGGCGGTGGATCTTGCCACCATCTTCTTCGATCAGCTTGGTGTAACGCTCAACCATGCCGCCGACTTGCTCGCTCTGGTCCGGGTGAACCAGGAAGATGATTTCGTAATGACGCATGAATGCTCCTTACGGGTTAGTAGTCTGCCAGCGAATCTGGTCAGACAAGGAGTGAATGACACTGTATGTCTTGCACGGTGGGGAGGCACATGCGCGCCTGCCAGGTCGGCAAGGGGCGCAATTGTAGAGAAGGCCGCGCGTACAAGCAAGGTGATGGTGATTATTTGAACAGCCAGGCGTGAGCTGCGATGAGATAGGGACTGGGAGCTCACGCTCCGACACCAAACGCTGGCTTGATCGCTGGAGCGACGATGTCGCCGTCCACTCTCCGCCCGCCTGCCGGGAAACTGGCCCATCCTGGTGGAGAGACCAGTGCCTCGATCCTGTGCAGCTAGAAGCTCAGCACCCCGCCAGCTCATAGGCCGAGCGAAATGGTATAAAAGCCCTGAGATGCCAAGCCCCACCCACTGCGCTTGAGCCCCTCAGGCAAAGGATTCAAGTTTTGAAACTGAGGAATGGAAAAGTCACCTCGGTAATCCCCGCCATAGCAGCGTCTGGTCCCCGTCCCTGAAAGGCATAACTGCCCCATGCTAGGCATATACCCGCGCACTTTCATCGACATATAATAATTGTTGGCTTGACGAGGGCATTTCGATCTGTCAATCCACGTTTTATCGGCCCCAGGCAGCACATAGAGCGAGCAGGCCTCACCGGTGTATGAATGCCCCCTGAAGAGTTCAACGTGCAGCGAATTATTCGGAGGGGGTGGCGCAGGCCCAAAGCGGACGAACGATTCGCCTGCATCTGCAGTATTTACGACATTCTTGACGTGAAGGATATTCTCGTGCCAATCAAAATACAGGGCAAGGTAGGACCGGTCGAGCAGCGCCCCCGTTTGAAAAACAGGCACTTTCCCAATCGTCGTTTTACGGCCAATTTGTCTATGAAGATGCCCCGCAAACACTGCGATCACCCCCGTCTCTTCTATGAGGGCCTTGAAGGCACCGGTCTGCACTTGCGGATCCTTCCAACCTGTTCGTTTGTGCAAATTTACAATACTGACCTGACCTCGGCGTTTGGCATCGCGCAAATCTGCACTTAGCCAATTCATGGAATTTTCGATATCGAAATAAATGGGGAAATCGAGAGTGCCACCCTCAAACTGTCTCGTGTACGTAGGCTCGAGATTCAACTGCACAATGTGCAGCTTCCCCACATCGAATGAATACGAGAGGGACCCGGTATGTTTTGAGGGGGCCCCGCCGCCAGAGGTGAACCGGTGATCGAAATTGACCCCCCGCGATTTACTCTGGATTGTCTGGACCCACGCAATATGGTCACACACCGCATCGCGAGCACACCCGTTATTGGTGCAATCATTTACATTTTGATCGTAATCATGGTTACCCAATCCAGGCAAAATCAATGGCCCGGGTTTCAACGAGGGGGCCATCTTGAAGCGCTCCTGCACCGCGCTTCGCTCCTTACCATGCCCGAAGTCGGTTATATCGCCATTGATGATAAGGGGAACATACGCATCCCCCTGCCGCTGGATGCGTAAACTGGCCATGTAGCTTTCACCCAACACCGCCTTCCATTTTTTTTCATCCCTGGATTCATCATAGGGATTTCGGCTAGTGACTACACGAAACGCTTGGGGATCCGATGCGATGATTACTTTTTGCAACTGACCCGGGACTGGCGTCTGCCAGTCACCGGCTATGTAGGAGGCATAGTTGTCAGTGTCCGTTTGCGGGCAACCACTTACCCTGCCTAACGGCTCAGTGGTTGCGCTGGCCGCAACAGCCTGACCAGGTACCAGCGCAGAGAGCAACGACACTGTACAAAAGATTTTCCACGTGTTCGAAACCCGCATGATGCACATCTCCCATTCATTCCCAACGGCCCTTACCCGAAAGCAAACAGGGGCGGCCAGATAGACGCATGGGTAATTAGTACAAGCAGATGGAGAGCCCCTCAACTGGCAAAACTGCCAGGTGTAAACGAAGGATGTTTCCAACCATGCAGCTATAATCGGACACAGGCGGCACCACCCCTCAACCCACTAATGAAGGCACCCGGTAACACGCGACTAGCGTTGAAGACCAAGTGCCTTACATGCTGGAGAATGGATACAAGCAAGAGCCGACCGGGAATATCAGCGCTTGGCCTGGCGCTGACGCACGGCTTCGAACAGGCAAACCCCGGTGGCCACCGACACATTCAGGCTGCTGACACTGCCGCCCATCGGCAACTTGACCAGGAAATCACAATGCTCACGGGTCAGGCGGCGCATGCCCCTGCCCTCTGCGCCCATGATCATCACCAGCGGGCCGGTCAGGTCCTGCTGGTAGATTTCCTGCTCGGCCTCACCGGCGGTACCCACGACCCACAAACCGCGTTGCTGCAGTTTCTCGAGCGTGCGCGCCAAATTGGTTACAGCTACCAGCGGGATCACCTCTGCGGCCCCACAGGCCACCTTGCGCACCACAGGCGTCAGGGTGGCGGACTTGTCCTTGGGCACCACCACCGCCGTCGCACCGGCCGCATCGGCAGTGCGCAGGCAGGCACCCAGGTTGTGCGGGTCGGTCACACCATCGAGCACCAGGATCAGCGGCGGGGTTTCGGTGCGCTCGAGCAACTCTTCGAGCATCAACTCACCCCACACCTGGCTAGGGCTCACCTCGGCGACCACGCCCTGGTGAACGCCCTCGACCCAGGCATCAAGTTCGCGGCGCTCGGCCTGGCCGACCGCCACGCGGTTGTCGGCAGCCAGCGCCAGCAGGGCCTGCAGGCGCGGCTCGCTGCGCCCTTCCGACAGCCAGATCTGCTTGACCCGCTTCGGATGGTGCTGCAGCAGTGCCTGCACGGCATGCACGCCGTAGATTTTTTCCAGCTGACTCATGACTTGCTCTTGCTCTTGCGTTGGGTACCGGACTTCGACGGGCCTTTACGGTGCTTGGTGGGCTTGCCGGTGGCCTTGCTGCCCTTGTCGGACTTGCCACTGGCACTACCGCCGCTGCGGGCCTCGGTCATCAACGCCTTTTTCATTTCGCGGCTTTTGCGCACTTCGCTGTTGCGCTGTACGGCGTCCTTGGGGAAGTACGCTTCGGCGGTTTCGCTCTTGCGGCTACGCGGCTTCGGTGTGGCCTTGGCTTCCACCGGTTGCGCCTGCTCGGCGGGGGCGCCGGCAGGGGCTGCGCCACGCTGCTTGCGGCCAATCGGCGCGGCCAGGGTCTTGTCGGCCACCTCGAAGTCGATCTTGCGCTCGTCCAGGTCGACGCGCATGACCTTCACCTCGATGGTGTCACCCAGGCGGAAGCTGCGGCCGGTGCGCTCGCCGGACAGGCGGTGGTGCACAGGGTCGAAGTGGTAGTAGTCGCCCGGCAGTGCGCTGACGTGCACCAGCCCTTCCACATAGATGTCAGTCAGCTCGACGAACAGGCCAAAGCCCGTCACCGCCGTGATCACACCCGGGAAGGTTTCGCCCACACGGTCCTTCATGAACTCGCACTTGAGCCAGTTGACCACGTCACGGGTCGCTTCATCGGCCCGGCGTTCGGTCATCGAGCACTGCTCACCCAACTGCTCGAGGGTGTTCTCGTCGTACGGGTAAATGCGCGCTTTGGGGATGCTCATGGCGCCGGCACGCTTGACGTGCGGGGTATCCACCTTGGAGCGGATGATGCTGCGGATGGCGCGGTGCACCAACAGGTCGGGGTAACGGCGAATCGGCGAGGTGAAGTGGGTGTACGCCTCGTAGTTCAGGCCGAAATGGCCGTTGTTGTCGGTGCTGTACACCGCCTGGCTCAATGAGCGCAGCATCACCGTCTGGATCAGGTGGAAGTCCGGGCGCTCGGCGATGCTCGCCAGCAGGGCCTGGTAATCCTTCGGCGACGGGTCCTTGCCCTTGTGCAGCGACAGGCCCAGCTCGCCCAGGAAGGCGCGCAGTTTTTCCAGCCGCTCCGGCGGCGGGCCGTCGTGCACGCGGTACAGGGCCGGCACGCCATGCTTCTGCAGGAACTCGGCAGTGGCCACGTTGGCAGCCAGCATGCACTCTTCGATCAGCTTGTGCGCATCGTTACGCACAGTGGGGCGAATTTCCGCGATTTTGCGCTCTTCGCCGAAGATGATGCGGGTTTCCTGGGTTTCGAAGTCGATGGCACCGCGGGTATGGCGGGCATCCAGAAGCACCTTGTACAGGTTGTAGAGGTTCTTCAGGTCTGGCACGACCGCCTTGTATTCCTCGCGCAGGGCTTTGCCTTCACGGGTGCGGGAATGCTCGAGCATGCTGCTGACCTTGTTGTAGGTCAGGCGGGCATGGGAATGGATCACCCCTTCATAGAACTGGTAGTCGACCATCTGCCCAGCCTTGTTCATGGTCATTTCGCACACCATGGCCAAGCGATCGACATGCGGGTTCAGTGAGCAGAGGCCGTTGGACAGCTCCTCCGGCAGCATCGGCACCACACGCTCCGGGAAGTACACCGAGTTACCCCGCTGCTGGGCTTCCACATCCAGGGCGGAACCCAGGCGAACGTAACTGGAGACGTCGGCGATGGCCACGTACAGGCGCCAGCCACCGGAGAACATGCGCAGCTTGCCCAATGGCTCGCAATACACGGCATCGTCGAAGTCGCGGGCATCTTCGCCGTCGATGGTGACGAACGGCAGATGGCGCAGGTCAACGCGCTTCTCCTTGTCCTTCTCCTCGACTTCGGAGCGGAACTTGCGCGCCTCCTTGATCACGTCCTGGGGCCAGACGTGGGGGATATCGTAGCTGCGCAGGGCAACGTCGATTTCCATGCCTGGGGCCATGTAGTTACCGATGACCTCCACCACGTCGCCTTGCGGCTGGAAGCGCGGGGTTGGCCAGTGGGTGATCTTGATCTCGACGAACTGGCCGATTTTTGCCCCGCCGTTACGCCCCGCCGTTACCAGCACTTCCTGCTGGATCTTGGGGTTGTCGGGGGTCACGTAGCCGATGCCGCCTTCTTCGAAATAGCGGCCCACCACGCTTTCGTGGCCTCGGGAAATGACTTCGACCAGCACGCCTTCGCGCCGGCCGCGGCGGTCGACGCCCGAGACACGGGCAAGGCCGCGGTCGCCGTCGAACACCAGGCGCATCTGCGAGGGGCTGAGGAACAGGTCTTCGCTACCGTCATCGGGGATGAGGAAGCCAAAGCCATCGCGGTGGCCGGACACGCGGCCGCAGATCAGGTCCAGCTTGTCCACCGGGGCATAAGTGCCGCGCCGGGTATAGATAAGCTGGCCATCGCGCTCCATGGCCCGCAGGCGCCGGCGCAGGGCTTCGATCTGGTCTTCTTCGTGCAGACCGAACTCTGCCGCCAGCTCCTCGCGTGCGGCCGGTTCGCCACGGTCGGCGAGGCGCTGCAGGATCAGCTCACGGCTGGGAATGGGGTTGTCGTATTTTTCCGCTTCGCGAGCGGCCTCGGGATCGAGGGATTGCCAATCGGCCATCAGAAGGGGTTCACCTTGGGGTATATAGATAGGAATTCTGGCATAGGCGTATTGAAACCGGAAATGTCAGCCTTGGACAGCCCCAGTGGCGTGTCCGGCAAACGGGAATAGGCTCGTGAAATCAACAAGTTGAATTTTTTGAGATTTTTTTTGATCGGGGGCTTTACAGCCCTCGGAGGCATCCGTATAGTGCGCACCACAACGACGGACAACCCCGCAGTTGTAGTAGAGATGAACGGCGCTGTAAAGCATCTTTTATCTCGAATGTGTGCCCAGGTGGCGGAATTGGTAGACGCGCTGGTTTCAGGTATCAGTGACTTAACGGTCGTGGAAGTTCGAGTCTTCTCCTGGGCACCAAGATTTTCAAGTAATAGATGACCAAGGATCTGTTACTACTGTGTGAAGCGAACAATAGTCGCCTTCACCAGACGATGTAAAGCTTTGCCCAGGTGGCGGAATTGGTAGACGCGCTGGTTTCAGGTATCAGTGACTTAACGGTCGTGGAAGTTCGAGTCTTCTCCTGGGCACCATACAAAAACCCACTAGCTTGCTAGTGGGTTTTTTCTTGCCTGCTGGTTTTGTAATGTCCAGCCGGATTTGCAATATAGAATCATTCTCATCTAGCATCTGGCTTTCTCTCATGGAGCGAGCCTGCGATGAGCATGGACCTGACTACCCCTCACCCGCTTCAAGCCTGCTGGGACCTGCAACTGGCAGGCCTGGCCGCCGACGCCCTGCGCACGGCACTCACGGTTGAACTGTTCGATCACCTGCAGCACTTCACTGCCCCCGCGCAATTGGCCAAGGCGCTGGACCTTGAGCCCTTCAACACGGGCTACCTGCTGGAAATGCTCTGGGCCCAAGGGCTGCTGGAACGTGATGAGCAAGGCAACCAGTACCGCAATGGCGACACAGCCCGCCGTTACCTGAGCCGCAGCGCGCATGATTACTGCGGTGACGCCCTGCTGTTTCGACACCAGGTACTGCGCCAGGCAGGCGCGCCCCTGGAGCAGGCGCTACGTAACGGCCTGCCGCCGGCTACAGCGCCCGGCCCAGAGATGGCTCGCCGCTGGGCAGAGGCAGCGCGGGTGCAGATCGCCCAGGAGCAGCAAGCGGTGACAGCCGACGTTGCGTGCCAGTTGGTCGACCGGCTGCCGCACGCCACGCGCCTGAAACACATGCTGGACCTGGGCGGCGGGCCAGGCCTGGTTGCCATCGCCCTCGTTGAACGGTTCACGGCATTGCAGGGCACGGTGTTCGACTTCGCCGAAACCGCCGCCGTTGCCCAGGACAATATTCTGCGCGCCGGGCTGGAGAAGCGCCTGAATATCATTGGTGGTGATCTGGACCATGACGGGTTTGGCAGTGGCTATGACCTGATCTGGTGCTCGTCGGTGTTCCACTTCGCCCGTGACCTCGATGGGCTGATACGCCGACTTCATACGGCGCTCAACCCCGGCGGTGTGCTGATGTGCTGCCACGCCGAAGTGCCACGCAACCGGCACACGGCAGCGCGGGTACTGCCTTATTACCTGCATATGCGCATGCAAGGGCGGCATGTATTGCCAGCCGGCGAACTGGCGCAGCGGCTGCGCAATGCCGGGTTCGTGGATGTTCGCCAGGAGGATGGCCTGAGGTACCCGGTGGCGCCGGTGACGGCAGTGGTTGCCTGTAGGTGATGGCAGCACCCAACCATGAATTTCTTCTCACGTGGCCACTTGAGAAACGATTTCGTTTACCATTGTTTCCAAATATGTAGCCGTAAGCGAGGAAGTACCCGCATGACGATCCGCCCGCAACCGCTGATGCGCACCCTGGCTGCCGCCGTGCTGAGCCTGGTCATCGGCGCTCCGGCCGCCATGGCAGACGCCCCGGTCACCCTGACCATGTACAACGGTCAGCACAAGGAAATCGGCGAAGCCATCGCCAAGGCCTACGAGGCCAAGACCGGCATCCATATCAATATTCGCAAAGGCAGCAGTAACCAGCTGGCCAGCCAGATCATCGAGGAAGGCGACCGCTCGCCCGCCGACATCATCTACACCGAAGAGTCGCCGCCGCTGAACAACCTGGGCGAACTGGGCCTGCTGGCCAAGATCGACGACGCTACCCTGAACATGCTGCCCAAGGAATATGTGGCCGCCAACGGCAGCTGGATGGGCGTTACCGCCCGTACCCGTGTGGTGGTGTTCAACCCTAAGAAGATCGACGAGAAAGACCTGCCCACCACGGTAATGGACTTTGCCGACCCTGAATGGGACGGGCGCGTCGGCTTTGTGCCGACCAGCGGTGCATTCCAGGAGCAGGCCGTGGCCATCCTCAAGATGCATGGCCGCGAGGCCACCGAAGAATGGCTCACGGGCCTGAAAGCATTCGGCAAGACCTACACTAACAACATGGTGGCGCTGAAGGCCGTTGAAAAAGGTGAAGTGGCTGCGGTGCTGGTGAACAACTACTACTGGTACGCCCTGGAGCGCGAGCGCGGCAAGCTCGACTCCAAGCTGTACTACCTGGCCGATGGCGATGCCGGCAACCTGGTGACCATCTCTGGTGCTGCGGCCGTGAAGGCCAGCAAACACCCCAAGGAGGCACAGGCCCTGCTGAACTGGATGGCCAGCGAAGAAGGCCAGCGGGTGATCACCCAGACCACCGCCGAGTACCCACTGCACAAAGGCATGGTGTCTGACCGCGGCCTCAAGCCGTTCGAAGACCTGCGCCCACCTAAGATCTCGCCAGCCGACCTGGGCAACGCAGAGGAAGCGATCGAACTTGAACGTGAGGTCGGCCTGCTCTGATGACTGCCGCCTTGACCCAGCCGGCGCCGGTACGCTTCGTGCCGCGCCGCAAGCGCCCCTCTGTCTGGGTGGTGCTGCCCGTACTGTTCCTGGTCGCCATGAGCCTGCTGCCCTTGCTCTACGTGGCCATCAAGGCCTGGGAAGCCGGCTGGCGAGAGGCGCTGCACCTGCTGTGGCGGCCCTTCGTATGGGGGTTGATGCGCAACACCCTGCTGTTGATGGTGGGTGTAACGCTGACCTGCATGGTGGTGGGCCTGGCGCTGGCCTGGCTGCTCGAGCGCAGCAACCTGCGCGGCCGCAGGCTTTGGGGGGTAGTGCTGTGCCTGCCCTTTGCGGTGCCATCCTTTGTCAGCAGCTTCACCTGGGTATCTCTGAGTTCGGACTTCGAAGGCCTGGGCGGGGCGATCCTGGTGATGGCCCTGTCAAAGTACCCCTTGGTGTTCTTGCCCGTGGCAGCCACCCTGCGCAACCTCGACACCTCCCTGGAAGAGTCGGCGCGTACCCTTGGCTGCAGCCGCTGGGGGGTGTACCTCAAGGTCACCCTGCCACTGCTGTGGCCGTCGATGCTCGGTGGCGCGCTGCTGATTGCCTTGCACATGCTGGTGGAATTCGGCGCCCTGTCGATCCTCGGTTTGCAAACCTTCACCACGGCGATTTACCAACAGTTCGAACTGGAGTTCAGCAACGCCAATGCCGCCATGCTGTCCGCCGTGCTGCTGGCAATGTGCTTGGTGATGCTGTGGCTGGAACTGCGTGTACGCGGCAAGGCTCGCCATGTGCGCATCGGCCAGGGCGTGGCGCGCCGGGCGCAACCTGTTCGGCTGGGCGGTTGGGCACTGCCCGCGCAGCTGTTCTGCCTGGGCTTGGCGGTACTGGGCAGCGGCATCCCATTGGCGATGCTCGGTTACTGGTTGAGTGTGGGTTCGTCGGCCGCCTTCCCAGTAGCAGCCATCTCCAAGGCGCTGTTCACATCGCTTTCGGTATCGCTGGGCGGCGCGGGCTTCTGCGTGCTGCTGGCATTGCCGATCAGCTTCCTGGTGGTGCGCTACAAAGGCCGCCTGGCCATCTGGGCAGAGCGCCTGCCGTACCTGCTGCACGCCCTGCCCGGGCTGGTGATCGCCCTGACGCTGGTGTTCTTCGCCCTGCACTACGTGCCGGCGCTGTACCAGACGTCGGCGCTGCTGCTGCTGGCCTATGCGCTGCTATTCCTGCCGCTTGCCCAGTCACCCGTACGCACCGCGCTGAACAAGGCCTCGCCGACGCTTGAAGAGGCCGCCAGAACGCTGGGCGCGAGCAGCTTCACGGCATTTTGCAGGGTTACGTTGCCGATCATCTTCCCCGCCATGGCGGCCGCCTTTGCCTTGGTGTTCCTGGATGCCATGAAGGAACTGACCGCCACATTACTGCTAAGCCCGACCGGCATGACTACCCTGGCCACCGAGGTTTGGGCGCACACGGCCAATGTCGAGTTCGCGGCAGCGGCGCCGTATGCGGCGCTGCTGATTGTGGTGTCGGGGTTGCCGGTGTATTTGCTGACTACGCGGATGTATCTGAACAAGGCCTGACCAGCGCACAACGTCAGGCATAGCGCGGCGCGCTCCCACAGTGATTGCGCCAGCTTTGAGATCTTGTGGAAGACAGTTTCATCTACAAGGATTGCGCAATTTTTCTGACTAGCAGTGTGGGTGCCTCTATGGGAGCCTGATTCTGCTGTCTGTCTCGTTGGTGACCTTCTTCGTCTGGTACTTCAGCCGCCAACGCCCCGCAGCCCTGCTGCGACCAAGGCCAGTTGGGCGCTTCCGCCTGACCAGGCGCCTTCACCGGTGAACCCCCATCCTGTGGGAGCGGGTTCACCCGCGAAGCAGGCAGCGCGGTGCATGGCACCGGCTTCGCCGGTGTTCGCGGGTAAACCCGCTCCCACAGTGATTGCGCTAGCTTTGAGATCTTGTGGAAGACAGTTGCTCCCAGGGGTGGCGTGGGTGCCTGGGATAGCTCAGGCACGGAACTGGCCCAAACTTGCCCGCAACTGAGCCGCCAGGTCATCCAGTACCTTGCTGCTGGCGGTGGTCTGCATCACCACCTCGGCCGAGCGCTCCGCCTGGACGTGGATGGTTTCCACCCGCCCCCGCACCGCCTGGGCCCCACTCGCCTGTTGTTCAGCCGCACGGGTAGCCAAACCGATGGCCGCGTGCACCTGCTCCACCGCCGCCTGTACCGACTGCTGACGGCGCTCGTTGTCACGCAGCACCAGCAACCCTTCATTGGCCTTCACCCCCGCCTGGCTGATGGTAGCGACGGCTTCCTTGGCACCCTTCTGCAAGGCGGCGATATGTGCCTGGATGTCCCCGGTAGAGCTCTGGGTCTTGCTCGCCAGGGCGCGTACCTCGTCAGCGACCACGGCGAAGCCCCGGCCCGTTTCACCGGCACGCGCGGCCTCGATGGCGGCGTTCAGGGCCAACAGGTTGGTCTGCTCGGCGATGCCATGGATCACCGTCAGCACCACCTCGATCTGCTCGCTCTGCTTGGCCAGCCTTTCGATTACCTGGGAGCCCGCATCCACCTGGCCGGCCAGGTTCTCGATCAGGCCGGCCAACTGGGTAGAGGTGCGGGTGTTTTCATCGGTCGCCTGGCGGATATCCACCACCTGCTGCAGCGCGGCTTGCATCGCATGGCTTTCGGCCTGGGCCTCGTCGGCCATGCTCGACAAGTCGCGCAGGCTGGCAGCCACTTCATCACGCTGCAGCGCGGCAGCCGCATCGGCACCGGCGTTACGCTGGGCCATGGCGCCGATCTCCACCCCGGTGCGCTGGGCCACCTCACCGGCCTCGCGAACGATGGGCTGCAACTTGTCGACAAAACGGTTCACGGCCGAGGCCATGTCGCCGATCTCGTCACGGCTGTCCATACGCACCCGCTTGGTCAGGTCGCCCTCCCCGGCTGCCAGGTCGTCGAGCGCCGCAATCAGCAGGCGCAGCTTGCTCACCACCCGCCGGCCCAGCACCACGGCCACCACCAGCAATACCCCCAGCCCTACCAGCACCAGGCCCAGGCCAATGCGCCAGCGCAGCTCGCCTGCTGCATCACGAACCGTCTGGGCGGTATTGGCCTGCATCGCGGCGGCGCTGCCTTGCGCCTTCTCCAGGCGCTCGCGCAAGGTCTTGCCGCTGTCGGCTGCAGCGCCCACCAGGCTGTCGCCCACCAGTTGCTCACCACTGGCGATCAATGCAGCGAAACGTTGGTCGAGGGCCGCCAGCTGCTGGTCGATGCCCGCTGTCGACACCCCCATCAGTACCTTGCCGATCTCCGCACCATTGGGGTTGATGGGTGCCTCTACCACATACACAGCCGGGTCGCGGCGGGCCGCCTCGATGACCTTGTCCAGCGCACGCTCACCCTGCCCCTTTTCCATCAGGGCCTGGTTGATGGGGTTTTGCCGGTTCAGGTAGCGGGTCAGGTGCTGGCCCTGGGCGTCGTCGTAGATGACGAACAGCACGTTGGGGTTGCGCTGGGCACGCCGGGCGAAATCGGAAAGCACCGGTACATCGTTGTCCCAGATGGCCCGAGGTGCCACCGAAGCCAGCAGTTCGGCCATATCGTTGGCCGATTCCCTCAGGCTTTTTTCGAGGGTGGCGCGCAGTTGCTGCTGTTCGGCCTGCAGGCGCTCCGAAAGGCCTGCACTCAAGCGCTGGCGGGTACTGCTGGACAACCCGTCAAGGCCGGCGCGGACATCTTGCCCGGCCTGCTCCAGGTCGCCAGTGAGTTGCTGGCTGTCCTGGCCGAGCCGCTCGCTCAGGTCGGCCTCAAGGGCTGTGACTGTGCTTCGCGTGAGGGCAACAGCCACCAGTACCTGCACCAAAAGGGCGATACCCAGGGCCACAAAGACAGGCCGCAAGAGGCGGCTTCGTAACAGTGAGAGGATGGCAGACACGGTGTAACCCTCGTGTTTTCTGGCGCCACTATTTTGATGGCATCGACAGATATTTCTTACAGCAAGGGTTGTGCCGGGGCAGCGGGGATAAGCGCCAAGGTTGAGCAATCTGCGGGCGCGGGTACAGTCGCGCAGAGGCCGCAACAGGCATTGCACAATGAAAAACGCCGCGCCCCCTTGCAGGGACGCGGCGTCAGGTCAACCTGGCAGGCCGATCAGGCGAACGGATGGCGCAACACGATGGTTTCGTTGCGGTCCGGGCCGGTGGAGATGATGTCGATCGGCGCGCCAATCAGCTCCTCGATGCGGGTGATGTAGGCGCGCGCATTGGCAGGCAGTTCTTCCAGGGTCTTGGCACCCAGGGTCGACTCGCTCCAGCCCGGCAGTTGCTCGTACACCGGCTGCAGGCCGATGTAGCTGTCGGCGTCGGTCGGTGCTTCGATCACTTCGCCGTTGGCATCTTTGTAACCTACGCAGATGCTGATGGTGTCCAGGCCGTCGAGCACGTCCAGCTTGGTCAGGCAGATGCCCGAGATGCTGTTGACGTCGATGGCGCGGCGCAGGATGACGGCGTCGAACCAGCCACAACGGCGGGCACGGCCAGTAGTGGAGCCAAACTCATGGCCACGCTTGGCCAGGGTAGCGCCAGTTTCATCGAACAGTTCGGTCGGGAACGGGCCAGAGCCCACGCGCGTGGTGTAGGCCTTGGTGATACCGAGGATGTAGTCCAGGTACATCGGGCCAACGCCGGAGCCGGTGGAAATACCGCCGGCGGTGGTGTTGGAGCTGGTGACGTACGGGTAGGTACCGTGGTCGATGTCCAGCAGCGAGCCCTGGGCGCCTTCGAACATGATGTCCTTGCCGGCACGGCGCAGCTTGTGCAGCTCGGCGGTGACGTCGAGCATCATCGGCTTGAGCTGTTCGGCATAGGCCATGCACTCGTCCAGGGTCTGCTGGAAGTCGATGGCAGGCTCTTTGTAGTAATTCACCAGCTGGAAGTTATGGTAGTCCAGCAGCTCACCCAGCTTGGCGGCGAAACGCTCACGGTGGAACAGGTCGCCCACGCGCAGGCCACGGCGTGCCACCTTGTCTTCGTAAGCGGGGCCGATACCACGGCCGGTGGTGCCAATCTTGGCTTCGCCACGGGCTTTTTCACGGGCCTGGTCCAGCGCCACGTGGTACGACAGGATCAGCGGTGCAGCCGGGGAAATGCGCAGGCGCTCGCGCACCGGTACGCCCTTCTCTTCCAGCTTGGTGATTTCACGCATCAGTGCATCCGGGGCAACGACCACGCCGTTGCCGATCAGGCACTGCACGCCTTCACGCAGGATGCCGGACGGAATCAGGTGCAGAACGGTCTTCTCACCGTTGATCACCAGGGTGTGGCCCGCGTTGTGGCCACCCTGGTAGCGCACTACGGCGGCAGCATGTTCGGTCAGCAGATCGACGATCTTGCCTTTGCCCTCATCACCCCATTGGGTGCCCAGGACGACGACATTCTTACCCATTACATTGGTCCTCATTCACGCAAACTTGGTTGCCGGCCTTTGCCGACGCAGAAACTCACTGGGCCAGCGGCAGAACCTGCCAGCGCCCGTCTTGCTGAATCAATTGCCGATCACAATCCGCTTCGAAGGCAGCACTCAACGGCTGGCCAGGCAGCGCCTGGACCACTCGCTGGCCCTCGTTGCGCAACTGGCAGACTTGCTGCCAGAGGGCCGCATCGCCACTGTCCGGCATCCAGATGCCGCCCGTGGGCAATACGACCTCCGCTCGCCCCAGTGTGACCAGGGTCTTCAAATCCGTGGAGAAACCAGTGGCCGGGCGCGCCCGACCGAAATCAGCGCCAATGTCATCATAGCGCCCACCCTGGGCGATCGATTGACCTTCGCCCGGCACGAACACCGCAAACACCACACCCGTGTGGTAGTTGTAACCGCGCAACTCGCCCAGGTCGAAGTACAGCGGCAGGGCCGGGTAGCGCGACGCCAGGCGATCCGCGATCGCCAGCAGGTCGTCCAGCGCGGCCAGTACGCTGGCCGGAGCACGGCCCAGGCGTACGCGGGCCTCGGCCAGCACCTCGCGGCCGCCGCACAACTCGACCAACGCGCGCAACATGTTGCCCAGGTCCTTGGGCAAGTCGGCGGTCAAGGCCTGCACTTCATCCACAGCCTTGCGCTGCATGGCGTCGAACAGTTGCTGTTCCACAGCGCCGGACAACCCGGCAGCACGGGCCAGGCCGCGGTAGATGCCCACGTGGCCCAGGTCCATGTGCACGTCGGGCACATCGGCCAGTTGCAGCGTGGCCAGCATCAGGCTGATGATTTCGACGTCACTGGTGGGGCTGGCATCGCCGTACAGCTCTGCGCCCAACTGGATCGGGCTGCGCGAGGTGGACAAGGCCCGCGGCTGGGCATGCAGCACGCTGCCGGCGTAGCACAGGCGGCTTGGGCCTTCACGGCGCAAGGTATGGGCATCGATGCGTGCCACTTGCGGGGTGAAGTCGGCGCGGAAGCCCATCAGGCGGCCGGACTGCGGGTCCACCACCTTGAAGGTGCGCTGATCCAGGTCCTGGCCGGCGCCGGTGAGCAGCGACTCCAGGTACTCGATATGCGGGGTGACGACCAGTTCGTAGCCCCAACTCTGGAACAGGTCCAACACCTGGCGCCGCGCGATTTCAATGCGCGCAGCCTCAGGTGGCAGTACTTCCTCGATGCCATCTGGCAGCAGCCAGCGGTCTACCGTTGCCATTACGCCATTTCCCCTCTGGTCCGGGCGGCCGCCCGCAGGCCAGCCGTCAGTAAAGCCGGTATCGCGCACAGCAACGGGCAGCACTGATCCCAGCGCAGCCACCGTACCCGATACCCTCGAATTGCCTTGCGAGCTGAGCAAACCGTCAACCGGCGCGTGCCAATCAACCTTGCAGACGCAAAAAAGCCGGGAAATTTCCCGGCTGACTCATGATACACCCGTTTTCATTCAGGATGCACCCCGCCAGGCGTTTTAGCTGCCAGGCGGGGCACCAACCCGAGCGAGCCTCAGGGCCGGCTCTTGTCCATGAAGCGGAAGAACTCGTTCTTCGGGTCCAGGACCAGTACATCGCTCTTGCTCGAGAAGCTGTCGCGGTACGCTTGCAGGCTACGGTAGAACGCGTAGAAATCGGCGTCCTGGGTGTAGGCCTTGGCGTAGATGGCAGCGGCCTGGGCATCACCGTCACCGCGGGTTTCCTCGGCCTCACGGTAGGCCTCGGCCAGCAGTACGCGGCGCTGGCGATCAGCGTCGGCACGGATGCCTTCTGCCAACTCGTTACCCTTGGCGCGGTGCTCGCGGGCCTCACGCTCACGCTCGGTGCTCATGCGGTCAAACACACTGCGGTTGACTTCCTTCGGCAGGTCGATGGCCTTGACGCGAACGTCGACAACCTCGATACCCAGCTCCTTGTTGGCCATGCGGTTAAGCGAAGCGGTGATGTCTGCCATCAACGCGTCACGCTCACCGGACACCACCTCGTGCAGGGTGCGTTTACCGAACTGGTCACGCAGGCCGCTTTCCAGGCGACGGGACAGGCGCTCGTCGGCGATCTGCTTCATGCCGGAAGTGGCGGTGTAGAAGCGCTCGGCGTCCTTGACGCGCCATTTGGCGTACGCATCGACCATCACCGCTTTTTTCTCCAGGGTCAGGAACCGCTGGGTGGGGGCGTCGAGGGTCATGAGGCGTGCGTCGAACTTGCGCACCTGGTTCACGTACGGAATCTTCACGTGCAGGCCAGGCTGGACATCCGCCTGGACCACCTTACCGAAGCGCAGCAGCACTGCCCGTTCGGTCTGGGCCACGATGTAGAAGCTGTTCCAGGCCACAATACCCAGTACCACAGCGACGATCAGGGCGATCAGCGATCGGTTGCTCATCAGCGGCTCTCCCTAGTGCGCAGCGGTTGCTGTTGCTGTTGCGTGTCCTGCGCCGCACGGGCGGCGGCTGCATCATTCGCCGACGATACGCCGCTGCTTGGCGCGGCGGGGTTGCGGCTGCCTTCGACCATCTTGTCCAGTGGCAGGTAGAGCAGGTTGTTCTGCCCGTCCTTGGTGGCCACCATGACTTTGCTCGAGTTGCTGTAAACCTCTTGCATGGTCTCCAGGTACAGGCGCTGGCGGGTCACGTCAGGCGCCTTGTGGTATTCGGTGACCAGCTTGACGAAGCGGTCGGCCTCACCTTTGGCACGGGCAATGACTTCGTCGCGGTAGCCGTTGGCGTCCTCGATGATGCGCTGGGCCTGACCACGGGCCTCGGGTACCACGCCATTGGCGTAGGACTCGGCCTGGTTGCGGGCACGTTGCTCGTCTTCGCGGGCACGGATCACGTCATCGAAGGCTTCCTGCACTTCACGCGGGGCTGCCGCGCTCTGTACGTTGACCTGGGTCACGGTGATGCCGGTACGGTAGTTGTCGAGGAAGCGCTGCAGGCGTTCGCGGATATCCACGGCCATCTGTTCACGGCCTTCGGTCAGCACCTGGTCCATCGAAGTGGAACCCACCACATGGCGCAGGGCACTGTCGGTCGCGTGCTGCAGGCTCACCTCAGGCTGGTCGACGTTGAGCACGAAGTCCTGCAGGTTGGTGATCTTGTACTGCACGGTCAGCGGCACTTCGACGATGTTCTCGTCCTCGGTCAGCATCTGGCCCTGCTTGGTGTAGGCACGCTCACGCGTGACGTTTTCCATGTACTTGCGATCGATAGGCGGGAAGTAAATGTTCAGGCCGGGGCCGACTGTTTCATAGTACTTGCCGAAGCGCAGCACCACGGCCTGCTCCTGCTCGTCGACCACGTAGACAGCGCTATACAGCCAGATGGCAGCCAGCACAGCCAGGCCGATGCCCAGCAGGCCCAGGCCACCACCCTTGCCGACATTGCGGTCACCGCCGCCGCCACGTTTTTTATTACCGCCGAACATGCCATTCAGGCTGTCCTGCAGTTTGCGGAAGGCCTCGTCCAGATCCGGTGGCCCTTTTTTGTCACCGCCACCGCCGCCGCCACCATTACCGCGGCGACCGCCCCAGGGATCCTGATTGTTCGAGTTGCCACCCGGCTCGTTCCAAGCCATAGCGCTCTCCATCTGATAAAGCAAAGACGCGCCCACGGCGCGCCGTCCAATGCTACAGAATGCCTGTCATTGCTGCCCGGCGACGTCGACGAGCATTTATTGCAAAGTGTGTTGCTCGACAAACACTTGCGGCTCCATGCCTTCCCGGCTGACCAGGCGGTTGAGCTCGACCCGGGGCAGCCGCACACTCAGCAGGCTGCGCCCTTCTTCATCATGCGCTTCACTCTGCACCGCGCCCAGGTCAAAGAATTGCGCGCGCAAGCGGGCAAAACGCTGCTCCAGGCACAGGGTGCCAACAAACAGATCATCGCCGAGCAGCTCGGCAATCGCCTGGCCAACCAGCTCCAGGCCACGCCCATCGCGTGCCGACACCCAGACCCGCTCGGGTTTGCCGTCGGCATTGCGCTGGATCTGCGGCTCGACATCTTCAAGCAGGTCGAGTTTGTTATACACCTCGAGGATCGGCAAGCCTTCGGCGCCAATCTCTCCCAATACCGCCAGCACCTGCTCGATCTGCTCCATGCGCTCGGGCTCATGGGCATCGATGACGTGCAGCAGCAGGTCGGAGTTGCTCGACTCTTCGAGCGTAGCCCTAAAAGCCTCGACCAGCTTGTGCGGCAAGTGGCGGATAAAGCCCACCGTGTCGGCCAATACGATTGGCCCCAGGTCGTCCAGTTGCAGGCGGCGCAGGGTTGGGTCGAGCGTGGCGAACAGCTGGTCGGCGGCGTACACCTCGGACTGGGTCAAGGCGTTGAACAGCGTGGACTTGCCGGCGTTGGTGTAGCCCACCAGCGAAACCGAGGGGATGTCTGCCCGCTTGCGGCCGCGACGCGCCTGCTCACGCTGGCTGCGCACCTTTTCCAGGCGTGACTTGATTTGGCGTATGCGCACCCGCAGCAGGCGGCGGTCGGTTTCCAGCTGGGTTTCACCCGGCCCGCGCAGGCCGATACCACCTTTTTGCCGCTCAAGGTGCGTCCAGCCGCGTACCAGACGGGTACTCATGTGCTCCAGCTGGGCCAGTTCGACCTGCAGCTTGCCTTCATGGGTACGCGCCCGCTGGGCGAAAATATCGAGGATCAGCCCGGTGCGGTCGAGCACACGGCACTCGAACACGCGCTCGAGGTTGCGCTCCTGGCTGGGCGTAAGGGTGTGATTGAAAATCACCAGGTCTACCTGTTCGGCATGGACCAGGTCGTGCAATTCCTCGACCTTGCCACTGCCAATCAGGTATTTGGCGGAAGGCTGATGCCTTGTCACCGTGACCAGCGAGACGATGTCGGCTCCTGCCGACAGCGCCAGCTCCTGAAACTCCTGCGGGTCTTCACGCGCCTCAGGGTTCTGACCTTCCAAGTGAACGAGCAAGGCCCGTTCACCACCACCGTGGCGCTCAAAGAACAATGCAGGCTCCTATCAGGCGTTGCCTGGCTCGCTGTCGCCGTTCTCGGAATCGGACGGGCTTGGCAGACGAACCGGACGGGCAGGTACGACAGTGGAAATGGCGTGCTTGTAGACCATCTGGCTGACGGTGTTTTTCAGCAGTACCACGAACTGGTCGAAGGATTCGATCGAACCCTGCAGCTTGATACCGTTGACCAGGTAGATCGAAACCGGAACCTTTTCTTTTCTCAAGGTGTTCAAGTAAGGGTCTTGTAGCGAATGCCCTTTTGACATATGCCGCACTCCTGTAAGGATAAATAATTGGAAAATCTGAAAAAACGATAAATTGGGCCGCCCATCGCAAGGATAGACGGCAATCTGCAGGGACTCAGCTCAATATGGAGATGGCCCCAAGGTATTTCAAGGTGCGGGACAGATTGTCGCAGGCAAGGCTGTCGAGCCACTGCACGCCCGGCCAGCCACGCAACCAGGTGAACTGCCGCTTGGCCAGCTGCCGGGTGGCAATGATACCGCGCTCGCGCATCTCATTCTCATCCAGTGTGCCGTCCAGGTAGTCCCAGACTTGCCGATACCCCACAGCCCGTATAGACGGCAACCCGGCGTGCAAGTCACTTCTGGCTCGCAGCATTCGGACCTCGTCGACAAAGCCCTGTTCCAACATCTGTGAAAATCGTAACGCAATTCGGTGATGCAGAATGTGACGATCTGTAGGCGCTATCGCCAAACTCGCGACAGTATAGGGCAAATGGCCGCCCGCGCCTGCGTCTGCGCCGCTACTTTCAGCCAATTGACGCTGGCGATGGGCCGTCATGCTCTGGCCGCTGACCCGGTACACCTCAAGCGCCCTGATCAACCGCTGAGGGTCGTTGGGGTGAATGCGGGCAGCTGATTCCGGGTCGACCTCGGCCAGTTGCCGGTGCAGCGCCGCCAAGCCCTGCGCCTGCGCCAGGGCTTCCAGCTCGGCGCGCACCTGGGCGTCCGCTGCCGGCATGTCCGCCAGGCCGTCGATCAAGGCTTTGTAGTAGAGCATGGTGCCGCCCACCAGCAGCGGGATGTTGCCCCGCGCGGTGATCTCGCCCATGACCTGAAGGGCGTCGGCGCGAAACTGCGCCGCCGAGTAGCTTTCGGCAGGGTCGCGAATATCGATCAGATGGTGCGGGTGAGCCGCCAGCACGGCCTTGGACGGCTTGGCCGAGCCGATGTCCATGCCCCGGTATACCAACGCCGAATCAACGCTCACCAGTTCACAGGGCATGACCTTGCTCAGCTCGATGGCCAGGTCGGTCTTGCCGGACGCCGTCGGGCCCATCAGGAAGATTGCAGGGGGCTTGCCACTCATGTCATCGGCCGCGCAAAAAGAGTTTGTCCAGGTCATCCAGGCCCATCTGCGTCCAGGTAGGGCGCCCGTGGTTGCACTGGCCGCTGCGCTCGGTGTTTTCCATGTCACGCAGCAGGGCGTTCATCTCCGGGATCGCCAGGCGCCGGTTGGCACGCACGGCACCGTGGCAAGCCATGGTGCCGAGCAGTTCGTTGAGGTGCGCCTGAATGCGATCGCTGGTGCCGTATTCCATCAGGTCGGCCAGTACGTCCTGTACCAGGCGGTTGGCCTCCGCCTGCTTGAGCAGTGCCGGGATCTGGCGAATCGCCAGGGTTTCCGGGCCAAGGCGCTGCAACTCGAAGCCCAACCGCTGGAACCATTGGCCATGTTCCTCGGCGCAGTCGGCTTCGCGCTGGCTCAAGGCCAGGGTTTCGGGCACCAGCAACGGCTGGCCGCTGAGGCCTTCGCTGGCCATGGCCACCTTCAGCCGTTCATACATGATGCGTTCATGGGCTGCATGCATGTCCACCAACACCAGGCCGACCGCGTTTTCGGCCAGGATGTAGATACCCTTGAGTTGCGCCAGGGCATAGCCCAGCGGCGGAATATCACCCTGGCTCTCCGGCAGTGCGGCAGGCGCAGTGGCGCCTTCGGCCAGCGGCTTGTAGAACTCGCGGTACACCGCCTGTGCCTCAGCGGCGGGCAACGGCTGCGACGGGCGCGGCGTGTACGGGTACTGGTAGCCGGCGCCGCTGCCCCCGTTGCTGAACGACGGCTGGGCACGGGGTAGTTCCAGCACCGCAGCTGCCAGGCGCATTTCACCTTGCGGGCCGAATTCGCCAGCCTGCTGGCCGGTGGGGCGCACAACCTCGGGCAAGGCAGCCGGGGCAGCCAACTGGTCCTCTGGCCGCACATCGGCCAGGGCGCGGTGCAAGGTGCCGTAGAGGAAGTCGTGCACCGAACGCCCTTCACGGAAGCGCACTTCGTGCTTGGTGGGGTGCACGTTGACGTCGACGCCGTTGGGCTCAAGCTCAAGGAACAGCACGAACGTGGGGTGCCGGCCATTGAACAGCACATCACGGTAAGCCTGCCGTACGGCGTGGGCCACCAGCTTGTCGCGGACCGCACGGCCATTGACGAAGAAATACTGCAGGTCGGCCTGGCTGCGCGAGAACGTCGGCAGCCCAACCCAGCCCCACAAGCGCAGCCCGTTGCGCTCTACCTCGATGGGCAGTGCCTGCTCCATGAAGCCAGGGCCACAGATGGCGCCCACCCGCCGCGCACGGGCCGTTTCGTCATGGGCCTCGTGCAGGCTGAGAATGCTCTTGCCGTTGTGGCGCAGGTGGAAGGCAACATCAAAACGCGCCAGCGCCAGGCGGCGCACCACTTCCTGCAGGTGATCGAACTCGGTTTTTTCGGCCTTGAGAAACTTGCGCCGGGCCGGCGTATTGAAAAACAGGTCGCGCACTTCCACCGACGTGCCCACCGGGTGAGCCGCCGGCTGCACCCGCGGGGTCATCTCACGGCCTTCGGTTTCCACCTGCCAGGCTTCGCTGGCACTGGCGGTACGCGAGGTGAGGGTCAGGCGGGCAACGGAGCTGATCGAGGCCAGCGCCTCGCCCCGAAAGCCCAGGCTCAGCACCCCTTCGAGGTCTTCCAGTTCGCGGATCTTGCTGGTGGCGTGCCGTGCCAGCGCCAGCGGCAGGTCGTCGGCAGAAATCCCGCCCCCGTCATCGCGCACCTTCAACAACTTCACGCCGCCCTGCTCCACCTCCACGTCGATACGACGGGCCCCGGAGTCCAGGCTGTTTTCCAGCAGTTCCTTGGCGACCGAGGCAGGCCGCTCGACCACCTCACCCGCCGCAATCTGGTTGGCCAGCCGCGGGCTGAGCAGCTGGATGCGTGAACCGCCACTCATTGCGAGGCCAACGTGGTAGCAGGGATATCCAGGCGCTGGCCCACCTTCAGTTCATCGGTCTTCAGGCTGTTGGTGTTGCGCAGGCTGCTCACACTGACCTGGTAGCGCACAGCCAGCATGGCCAGGGTCTCGCCGGGGCGCACCGTGTGCTCACGTGGGCCCTGGGCGATCTTGCCGCTGTCACGCAGCCAGGCGATATAGGTGCCTGGCGGCGGGTTTTGCTGGAAGTACTGGCGCACGCCGGTATGGATCGAGCGGGCAAGTGCCTGCTGATGACTGCGGGTCGACAGCTTGGCGGCCTCGGCATTGTTGGAGATGAACCCTGTTTCCACCAGAATCGAAGGGATGTCGGGCGACTTCAATACCATGAAGCCCGCTTGCTCGACCCGCTGCTTGTGCAGCGACGTGATACGCCCCATGTTGCCCAGCACCTTCTGCCCCACGTTGAGGCTGGAGCTGAGCGTGGCGGTCATCGACAGGTCCAGCAGTACACCTGCCAGCATGCGGTCCTTGTCATCCAGGCTGACGTTGCCTGCCCCCCCGATCAGGTCGGAGCGGTTTTCCGTGTCGGCCAGCCAACGTGCGGTTTCGGACGTGGCGCCACGGTCAGACAACGCAAACACCGATGCGCCGAAGGCAGCACGGGACGGCGCGGCATCGGCATGGATCGAAATGAACAGGTCGGCGCCTTTCTTGCGCGCGATTTCGGTTCGTTTGCGCAACGGGATGAAATAATCGCCCGTACGCGTCAGCTCGGCCCGGAAGCCCTTTTCGGCACTGATCTGGCGTTGCAGCTCGCGGGCGATCTGCAGCACGATATCTTTTTCATGCTGACCACTGGACCCGGACGCGCCAGGGTCTTCGCCGCCGTGACCGGCGTCGATGGCGACCACGATATCGCGCTTGCCACTGGGTACCGGCGGTAACTTGATGGCAGGCTGCGTGGGCGTCACCGGCACAGCCGGGGTGGTTGCCGGCGCCTGCACCGGTGGTGGAGCCGGCGGCGGCGCAGTGGCGGCGATGGCGTCGGCTTCCTGGTCATACAGGTCGACCACCAGACGGTTGCCATACTGCGCGTTGGGCGCCAAGGTGAAGCTCTTGGGGGTGACCGACTTTTTAAGGTCGACCACCACCCGCAAATCGGTAGGGGTACGCTGGGCAGAGCGCACGCTGCTGATTGGCGTGTTGGAGGTGGCAACCTTCAACGGGGCGGCCAACGTCGCACCATTGATATCGATAACCAGCCGGTCCGGTGCGCTCAGGGTAAAGACGCTGTGCTGCACGGGGCCAGACAGGTCGAAAACCAGCCGTGTGTTGTCCGGCGCGCGCCACAGGCGCACGCTCTTGACTTGAGTGACGGCCAGAGCGTCAACGGTCACCGTTGTCAGCAGCAGCCCAACGATGGCGACCAGTGCGCGTATGCGCATACCTACCCCACTTACTGTTTATAGTGTTCGGCCAGTGCCACGCACCAGGCCTCGCCGCGAGCCCCCTGCGGCGACAGGTCAAGCGAGCGTCCGCCAGCTTGGGGGCTTATGGTAATGGTCAGGTCGGGCTTTGGCAAAACGCCCGCACCCTTTTGTGGCCACTCGAACAGGCACAGTGGGTCCCCCTCGAAATAGTCACGAATACCCATGAACTCAAGCTCCTCTGGATCGACCAGCCGATAAAGGTCGAAGTGAAAAGCTCGGACATCACCGATCTCGTAGGGTTCGACAACGGTGAACGTCGGGCTTTTCACTGCACCAGTATGGCCCAGGCCACGGATCAGGCCACGTGACAACGTGGTCTTGCCCGCCCCCAGGTCCCCTTCAAGAAAAATCACACCGCAGCCACCGGTGACAGTAGCCAGGTGTGCGCCGAAGGCGACAGTGGCCGCTTCGTCGGCCAGAAACAGGTTTAAGCCAGGCACGCGCTGTGCTCCTCCAACAAATAACGAATGACAGGTATCAGGTCACTGGCTGCCAGCCCCCGGCCTTCACTGCCCAGGCGTTCACCGGCACGGGCGTGCAGCCACACCCCTAGCCCTGCGGCTTCCCAGGCGCTCAGGCCCTGCGCCAGCAGCGCGGCCAGCACGCCACTGAGTACATCGCCCAGGCCAGCGCCGGCCATGGCCGGGTGGCCACGGTCGCAAAGCATCAGTTGCCCATCCGGGTCGGCCACCAAGGTACCGGCGCCCTTCAGCACGCACACGCTGTTGTAGCGCCGCGCCAGTTTGCGCGCAGCCCCCGGCCGGTCGGCCTGCACCGCTTCGGTAGAAATGCCCAGCAGCCGCGCAGCCTCCCCCGGGTGCGGCGTGAGCACGCTGCCGCTGGGCAGCGCCAGGGGCGCACTGGCCAGCAGGTTCAGGGCGTCGGCATCCCATACCTGCGGGCGGTCGGCATTGGCCACCGCCGACAGCAGGCTGCGCCCCCACCCCGCCTGCCCCAGGCCAGGGCCCACCACCAGCACCGAGGCGCGCTCCAGCACGCCCATCAGCTGGTTGGCCGACTGCACCCCTAGGCACATGGTTTCAGGCAGGCGGGCGAGGCCTGCGGCAACGTGCTCCGGGCGCGTTGCAAGGCTGACCAGCCCTGCCCCGCAGCGCAGCGCCGCCTCGCCGGCAAGCAGCACAGCGCCCCCGGTGCCCAGGTCGCCGCCTACCACCAGCACATGGCCGAAGTCGCCTTTATGGGCCTGCGCAGGCCGCGGCGGCAGGTGCGCGACGGTGAGGCTGCTGAGCAGCTGCGGGGCAGGGTTTGGGTGTTTGGTCTGTGGCATGGGGTCAAAAGCTCCAATGTCTGGCAGAATTATACGCACCTGAGCCCGTATTGCTTGCCCATCCATGCCCGCCTCCACACCCGACCTCGAACAGTTGGCCCAATCGATCAAGATGTGGGGCCAGGAACTCGGCTTTGCCCACGTAGGCATCGCCGGGGTCGACCTTGGTGAACACGAACACCACCTGCAGCGCTGGCTTGATGCTGGCTACCAGGGCGAGATGGAATACCTGGGCGCCCATGGCAGCAAGCGCGCCCACCCCGAGCAGTTGATCCCCGGCACGGTACGGGTGGTGTCGCTGCGCATGGATTACCTGCCTGGCGACACGCAGATGGCGCAGCGCCTGGCCCAGCCCGAAAAAGCCTACGTCTCCCGCTATGCCCTGGGCCGCGATTACCACAAGCTGGTGCGCAAGCGCGTGCAGTTTCTGGCCGACCGCATCCAGGAGGCCATCGGCCCGTTCGGTTACCGGGCCTTTGTCGACAGCGCCCCGGTGCTGGAAAAAGCCCTGGCCGAACAGGCCGGGCTGGGCTGGATTGGCAAGAACACCCTGCTGCTCAACCGCAAGGCCGGCAGTTACTTTTTTCTTGCCGAACTGTTCGTCGACCTGCCGCTGCCGGTGGACCCGGCCACCACCAGCGAGCACTGCGGGCGCTGCCAGGCCTGCCTGGACATCTGCCCGACCCAGGCTTTCGTCGGGCCGTACGTGCTGGACGCGCGCCGTTGCATCTCCTACCTCACCATCGAGCTGAAGGGCCCGATACCGGTGGAGCTGCGCCCCATGATGGGCAACCGGGTATTCGGGTGCGACGACTGCCAGATCGTGTGCCCCTGGAACCGCTTTGCCAAAGCCACCCGCGAGCAGGACTTCCAGCCACGCCATGGGCTGGAGAATGCCGAACTGGCCGAGATGTTTCTGTGGGACGAGAAAACCTTCCTGCGCAAGACCGAGGGCGGCCCCTTGCGCAGGGCGGGGTACGAGCGCTGGCTGCGCAACCTGGCAGTGGGGCTGGGCAATGCGCCGTCGACGATCCCGGTGATCGAGGCGCTGAAGGCACGCCGTGACGATGGCTCGGAGCTGGTGCGTGAGCATGTGGCGTGGGCATTGGCCCGGCACCACATTCAATAGCCCCGTGCCCAAGCCTGCGGCATCAGGCCTGAAATGGCCTATTGCTGGTCGTTGTAGTGGAACTTGGGCATTTCCCAGTGAAAACGGATGGCTAGCAACCGCACCAGGAACCCGCCGAACAAGGTCAGCAGCATCGCCTGCTCGGCTGGCACGTTGAAATACACGCACCCCAGGTAGAACCACGCGGCTGCGAACGACACACTGGCATACAGCTCGCGGCGGAAGACCAAGGGGATATCGTTGCAGAAGATATCCCTCAAAATCCCGCCGAACACCCCGGTGATGACCCCGCTGATCGACGCCACCAACATGCCCTGCCCCATTTCCAGGGCAGTCATGCAGCCGATCAGCGTGAACGCCACCAACCCCAGGGCATCGAGCACCAGAAACAACGAGCGCAGGCGGCGCATCATCGGTGCGATGAAGATGGTGAACAGTGCCGCGCAACTGGTAAGCACCAGGTATTCAGGGTGCTTGACCCAGGTCAGCGGGTAATGGCCAAGCAGCACATCCCGTACCGAGCCGCCGCCCAGTGCCGTCACGCAGGCAATCAGCACCACACCGAACCAGTCCATGCCACGACGCCCGGCAGACAGCGCGCCCGTCATCGCTTCAGCGGTGATGGCGATCAGGTAAAGCATCAACAACATGAAGCACGTTCCTTGAAGCGGCAAGTGGCAAGTGGCAAGCGTTAGGCGGCAAACGCCGCCTTCGGTCTGCTGGCTGATGCTCAGAACTTGATGAAGTGCTCGCGATAGTGGCGCAGCTCGGCGATGGACTCGCGAATGTCGTCCAGTGCCAGGTGGGTGCCGCCCTTGACGAGGCTATCGCGCACCTCTGGTGCCCAGCGTGCGGCGAGCTCCTTCAGCGTGGACACGTCCAGGTTGCGGTAGTGGAAGTAGTTTTCCAGGTTGCGCATGTGACGGTAAAGGAAGCGGCGGTCCTGGCAGATGCTGTTGCCGCAGATCGGCGACTTGCCCTTGGGCACCCACTGTTCGAGGAAGGCGATGGTCTGCGCCTCGGCCTCGGCCATGCTGACCGTGCTTTCGCGCACCCGCTGGGTCAGGCCCGAAGCGCCATGGGTACGGGTGTTCCAGTCGTCCATGCGCGCCAGCACCTCATCGCTGTGGTGGATGGCGATCACCGGGCCTTCGGCCAGGGTATTCAGGTCGCTGTCGGTGACGATGGTGGCCATCTCGATGATGACATCGCTGTCCGGATCCAGGCCGGTCATTTCCAGGTCGATCCAGATCAGGTTCTGTGGGTTTTGCATGGGGCGCTCCTCGAATAGGCGCTCATTTTAGCCCAGACGCCCCGGTACCGGTCAAAAAGCCAAGCGCACAGGCCGTGGGGCCGACGTGCTAGACTGCCTGCCGATTTCAACGCCCCGCGTGGGGCTCTCCTACGGAGCGTTCATGGCCAAACGCCAGCTCAACCGCCGTCAGAACTGGCGTATCGAAAAAATCCAGAACGAACGCGCTGCCCGTGCAGCCAAGCGTGAGCAGCACGTGCTGCACGAACTGGAAGGTGGTGACCTGGGGCCGGAACAACTGGGCCTGGTAATTGCGCACTTTGGCGTGCAGGTCGAAGTGGAAGCCCAGGACGGCGACACCGCCGGCCAGGTGTTCCGCTGCCACCTGCGGGCCAACCTGCCAGCACTGGTGACCGGCGACCGGGTAGTCTGGCGGGCGGGCAACCAGGGTATCGGCGTGATCGTGGCGCAGATGCCTCGCAGCACCGAGCTGTGCCGGCCCAACAACCATGGGCAGCTGAAGCCGGTGGCGGCCAACGTCGACCTTATCGTCATCGTCTTCGCACCCGCCCCCGAGCCACACCCCAACCTTATCGACCGCTACCTGGTGGCCGCAGAACACGCAGGCCTGCGTCCGTTGTTGCTGCTGAACAAGGCGGACCTGATCGACGAACAGAACGGCCCCGGCCTGCACCAGTTGCTTGAGGTGTACCGCGAGCTGGGCTACCCGCTGCTGGAGGTATCCGCGCACCAGGGCGACGGCATGCAGCGCCTGCAGCAGACGCTCGACGGCCACATCAGTGTGTTCGTTGGCCAGTCGGGCGTGGGCAAGTCTTCCCTGGTCAACAGCCTGCTGCCCGATGCCGGCACGCGCGTGGGCGACCTGTCGGAGTGGTCAGGCCAGGGCACCCACACCACCACCACCGCCCGCCTGTACCACTTCCCCAATGGCGGTGACCTGATCGACTCGCCGGGCATCCGTGAGTTCGGCCTGGGTCACGTCAGCCGTACCGACGTGGAAGAGGGTTTCATCGAGTTCCGCGACCTGTTCGGTACTTGCCGCTTCCGCGACTGCAAGCATGACCGCGAACCGGGCTGCGCACTGCTCAAGGCCCTGGATGACGGGCGTATCAAGCCGCAGCGCATGAACAGCTACCGGTCGATCATTGCCAGCCTGACCTAAGGTAGATGCTCTCGCCGTGGTAGTTGCGCTGGCCGTGAGACCGAGCGCCGCCCGCGCGGCGCATCGCGAGCTTTGCTCGCTCCTA
>NZ_JACVVH010000044.1:0-42476 GCF_016647865.1 Pseudomonas sp. S60
CGCGCGGCGCATCGCGAGCTGCGCTCGCTCCTACGTTTGTTTCGGGCCAGTTACGCCTGTGACGGGCGCGCGCGACCGCCTTGTGGGTACGGCGCAAGATCGTGTTGCGCCCCCAGGAGTTCGCCGGCAAATAGCGCTGCAGAAAGTGGCCCAAGGCCCCCGTAGGAGCGAGCGCAGCTCGCGATGCGCCGGCACGGCGCCAACAGCACACCCGTCAAAACGACCCGTGCACACGCACCACCACACCCAGGAATTCGCAGCCGTCCTCACACAAAACCGTGGGATATCGCGCATTCAAAGGCCTGAGCATCTTGTCACCGCCCTCTTCCACCAATTGGCGCAACACCGCGGGACGCCCAGGTTGCCGCGCGATAACCAGGTTGCCTGGTTTCGCATCAAGCCCTGTGTCAACCAGTACCCGCATACCTTCAGGCACGCTCTGGCCGCTAGTTGCATTCATCGAGTCATTCTCAACAGCCAACCAGAACGCGTTGCCCGCAGGCATGTAATCAGTCTGTTCGTGGACTTCGCTGGCGTCCGGAAGCGGCCCTTGCAGGTCAGCCCATGCCAGCACTGGAAACCTGAAGCTGGCGTAAAGCAGTGCCTGGGGGGAAATCGGCCGTGCCGGCCCATAGTGTGGTGATGTCTCGCGCACGATATCGCGCTCAACCACCATCACTTGCGCTTCGAGATAGATGAGTCCCAGCTTTTCGAGCTTTTCATTGATGGTTTCCAGAGTCGGCCGTCGCGTGCCACGCAGCCAATGACCCACACCGCCTTGAGTCATACCAAGGCGCTCGGCCAACTTCAGCTGGCTGAGGTTATGTTCGCGCTTGTAGCGCTTGAGAAATGCATTCCAGTTTTCCATGGCCGAAACAATACGGACTGTATTACTGCCAGCAATACACAATCTGAATTATTTTTAAGCCGCCAAATAGTACAGATTGACCTATCCTAAGGTTTCTGTGTGTTTGACGAGAACTCATAAGGTATCGCGATGAAACCATCGAAAAACGACGAAACAGATCTCGACAGCGAAGCAGCCCGCCGCGCCCTCGATTACTACCTGAACCCCAACCCTCCACGCCCCACGTTGGAGAACAAAATCTGGACGCTGCATGAAGGCGTCACCAGCGAGCAGGCCCAGGAGCACGCCATCGCCCTGCTGCGATGCGCCGCCGCAACAGCCCAGGAAACGGCCACGCACCAGCATGGCAGCCAGCGGGAGCTCACGTTTGCGTTGATGCACATGATGGACATGGCGCGCGCACTACTGGAGCACAGGCGCGGGCTGGAAACAGACGGGTAGCAAGAAGGGAAACGTGGTGGCCGCGTTACGGCAATGGCCCCGATTGCCGGGACAAGGAAGCGCTCCGGTGATTTTTTTTACCGGATGAACAAAAAATCATTTGACTGGCAAATGATAACGATTATTATTGCACTCAGCTGATCGCGAGATCAGCTGGATAATCTGGAGCTTAGGTCGCTCTCAGATTATCTCCTCATCAGGCTAATCACGGTTTTTGACCCGGCTTTTTGCCGGGTCTTTTTTTTGGCTCTTCAGGCTAATGAAGATCGTGATGGCGCGGATGATAGCAAAGGTGTTTCAGAGCGTGAACGCTCATTACAAAACTTTGCTGAATCAGCACTTGAGAATCACTCTCGTTTCACCTACGCTCACTCCCATCACGGAAGACATCACGCCCCTCCCCTTATCAGCAAGGAGCTGTCCATGACCCGCCTGCTGCTGCGCCTCGAGGACCCAACCCCTGCCACCGCAGATGCGGACACTGCGCTATTACACGCATTGAAGCGGCTGCCCCGGCGGGTACAACAGGTGTTTTTGCTCAGCCGCCTGGACCAGCTCGACTTCACCCGTATCGCCACCCGCCTCGACCTGCCCGTGCGCAGCATCGAGCGCCACATGGCCCAAGCCCTGCACGCCGGCCTGCCGCGCCGTGACGTGCTGGCGAGCGTTGCCGGCCAATGGTACGTACGCCTGCAAAGCCCAGACGTATCCGCCTGCGAACGCATCGACTTCCGCCGCTGGCTCGATGCACACCCCGCCCACCTGCAAGCCTTCCACGACACCGAGCTGCGCTGGCGCAGCCTGCTGGCCCCGGCACGGCAACTGGGGCATGACGGTTGGTACCGCCAAGGCAGGGCGGCATTGTCGTTGGGTGGGTGTTCGGTTGCCGTGGGGCTGGGTGTGGCGGTGCTGGTGCTCTTTGGGCTATGGGCCTGAAACCCATGCCCTAGAAGCTTCTTCGCCCTCCAAAGCAGCCGCAATACTCGCTGCGATTGAAGGGAAGCCAAGATCAGCGATCTCACCAAATAGCGATATCGTAAGTCAAGTACAGCCGGTTACTGTCACGTCCTCGGGCATAATCAGCACGGTAGACATAGTTGCGGTACTTTACCCCCAATCCTTTGGCAGGGCCGGCTTGCACCACATAGGCGATTTCCATGTCGCGCTCCCACTCGCTGAGCCCCGCAGGGCCTGAGCGGCCGTTGTCACCACTCAGGTATCGAGTCATGAATGTAAGGCCTGGGACACCCGCGGCAGCAAAGTTATACGCATAACTTGCCATCCAGGTTTTCTCTTCCTCTTCGATGAACTTGCCGATACCCACATTGCTGAATGAGTACACTGTGGCGCCGCTGATATAAGGCAACCCGGCCTCACCATCGAGCACTTGGTAGCCAGCACCGAATGTGTGCCCGGAGTGCGCGTAGGAAACCTGGCCGCTGAACATGTCATTGTCGATCGGCCCACCATACGCTGCGCCCATGCTCTTGCTTTTGAAGTATCGCAGGTCGGTAGTTAGAACGCCGCCAGCCAACGGCAGGTCGTGGACAAGGCCAGCGTAGTCTTGCCGGTAGAAATGCTCGAGCTGCCCATGGAAATAGCTCAGTCGAAGCTGTTCATTGAGGGTGTAGTCGGCACCTGCAAAGCTAAAGTCTCCAGACTTGTCCCCGCTGTAACCGTCAAGGTACAAGCCCGTCGTATTTGACGAGTCGCGTTGTTTGAAGCGATCAAGATGGCCTGCTGTGAAGGTCAGGCCCGCGATATCCGTGCTGGTCAGCTGTGTACCGTCGAACGTTTGTGGCAACAAGCGCGCATCATTGTTCACCAGCACCGGGGTTTTGGGTAACAGTGTCCCGTGCTTGATCACCGTCTTGCCTAGGCGGGCCTTCGCCGTGACCCCGGCACTGGCAAACTCGCTGGCGGCACGACCGTCATCATGTACCGGCAAAAGTCCGGTGCCGCTGCGGCCCCGCCCCGAATCCAGGCGAGCGCCAAACAAACCCAATGCATCAACCCCAAGCCCCAGGGTACCCGGGGTGAAGCCGGACTGAAAATCGAGCAAGAAGCCCTGCGCCCATTCCGTGCGCTCGCTTTTGGCATTGGCTGCAGCGCGGGCACTCATCCCCTGCTCGTCGCGGAAATTTTCATTGAAATAGACATTACGCAGTTGCAGCTTGAGTTTGCTGTCGTCCATAAACCCAGCTGCATTAGCAACCGGCAGGCAACCGCACAGCAGGCCACAGGTGGCCCCGCGAATTATCAAGGACATGATCGGTACTCTATTGTTGTTTTAAGATCGTTGTCGCCAGGCGCCCGGCAAGCGCCCGGTTCTATTCAGACAAAAAATGAAAGCGCGCCAGTGAGCAACGCCAGCGCGGTTATAACGAGCGACGTGAGTACCGCCCACTTCACCGTGGCTTTCTGGAAGTCGCCGATGTCCTTGTCGACCATGCCCACGAGCAACAGCGTGGAGGCCACGAGAGGGCTCATAAGGTGTACGGGCTGGCCCAGCACGGAGGCACGTGCAATCTCGACCGGGTCGATGCCGTAGGCCGCGGCGGCGTTAGCCAGGATGGGCACCACGCCGAAATAGTAGGCATCGTTGGACAGTACGAATGTGAGGGGCATGCTGGTGATTGCGACGACCAGCGGGAACCAGTGACTCCACGCGTCCGGAATCCAGTCCACCAGCGTCTGGGCAAGAGCATCCACCATTTTGGTGCCCGAAAAGATTCCGGCAAATATCCCTGCAGCGAACACCAGCAGTACCACGGTCATCGCATTGCCGGAGTGCGCTAGAATCCGTTCTTTCTGCACGTCCAGCTGGGGATAGTTCAACATGAGGGCCGCGACGAAGCCGATCATGAACAAAATGGCGGCGTGCATGATTCCCATGACCAGGGCTGTCATCACGATAATCACCAACACCAGGTTCACGTAAGCGAGACGGGGGCGCTTGTTGGGGCTGTCACCCAAAATTTCCTTGATGTAGCAATTGCCGCCACCGGACTCGAGCGCAATATTACCGATTCGACGGCGTTCAGCCCGGCCCAGCAAATAAGCGGTGAATACGACCCACAGGGCGCCCCCTATGACGGTGGGAAGCATGGGAATGAAGTATTCCGTGGCATCCAGGCCAAGTGCAGCAATGGCTCGGGTCGCAGGGCCACCCCAAGGGCTCATGCCACTCATGATACTGAGGGAGAGCATAGACACGGTGGCCAGCACCATGGGGTTCATGCCGATGCGCCTGTACAGGGGCAACATGGCAGCACAGGTGATCATATAGGTCGTAGTGCCGTCGCCGTCCAGCGCAACGACCAACGAAAGCAACGCCGTACCAATCGCAATCTTGACAGGGTCCCCGTTAACACGTTTGAGGATCTTGCGGATCAGGGGATCGAATAGACCCGCGTCGATCATCAAGCCGAAAAACAGAATGGCGAACAGCAACAGTGCGGCAGACGGCGCAACCATCTTCAGGCCGTCGAGCATCATTTTCCCGAGATCGGGGGCAAAGCCGCCAATCACAGCGAAGACGATGGGCACTACAGTGAGTGCAACGATAGGGGAAAGGCGCTTGCTCATGATCAGGTAGGTGAACGTCACCACCATGACCAGTCCCAGGAGTGCTAGCATGATTTCTCTCTCTTGTTTTTATACGCCGTATGGCTGTCTAACGTGCAGACGAGCCCTGCCCTCACCCGGCAACGCCGGGTGAGGTTCAAGTTCATTATTCAGGGGTAATGGATTAGCTTAAGCGGTTGGGCTCGGCCGACCAGTCTGTAACAGCCGGGGCAGGCACCTGTTCGGTTGCCGGCTGTCCATTCAGGCGCTCCAGCAAGGTTTGGCGGTCACAGGCGTTTTCGGAAATCGATATGACCACCGTCGCCACAGCGTTGCTGGCCAGACTGGTCAATGCCCTGGCTTCGGACATGAATCGGTCAATACCGATCAGCAACGCGAGGCCTGCCAGGGGAATGTCGTGCATCACTGTCAATGTCGATGCCAGCGCCACAAAGCCACTGCCCGTAACGCCTGCAGCACCTTTGGAAGACAGCAGCATGACCGCGAGCATCGTCACCACCTGGCCGAGGCTCAGGTCGATGTTGCACGCTTGTGCAATGAACACGGCCGCCAGTGAAAGATAAATCGCAGTACCGTCCAGGTTGAAAGAATAGCCGGTCGGCAAAACCAGCCCAACCACACCTTTTTTACAACCCAGTTTTTCGAGTTTTTCTAACATCCGCGGCAAGACGGGCTCGGTTGACGATGTACCGAGCACGACCAGGAACTCTTCACGGAAGTATCGCAGCAGCTTCCACAGGCTGAACCCATGGGCACGGCACAGGGCGCCAAGCACCACGATCACGAAGAACGCACACGCGATATAGAGTGTGCCAATCAGCTTGGCCAGCGAACCGAGCGAGGTAATACCGTATTGCCCCACCGTGAATGCCAGTGCACCAAATGCTCCGATGGGCGCAAAGCGCATCAGGTAGCCGAAGATGCGGAAAACCATGGTGGACGTGGCCTCAAGCACATGCAGTACCGGTTTGCCCTTCTCGCCCATTGAAGACAAGGCGAACCCGCTCAATACCGCGATGAAGAGGACCGGCAGCACCTCACCTTTGGTGAAGGCGCCCAGGAACGTGTCCGGGATGATATGCATGAAGAAATCCACGACACTCAGCTTTGCCGCCGATGCCGTGAATTGGTCCAGCCCTTTTGTGCTCAAACTGGCAGGGTCAATGTTCATGCCCACGCCGGGCTTGAACAGGTAAACCGCCACCAGCCCTAGGATGAGACTGGCGATCGTCAAACCCAGGAACAAGAGCAACGTTTTGCTCATCAAGCGCCCCAAAGACCGCTTGTCCGTCATGCCGGCAATACCGGTCACGATGGTACAAAACACCACGGGAGCGATCATCATCTTCACCAGTTTGATGAAAGCATCGCCCAGCGGCTTGAGCGCGACGGCTTGTTGCGCCCAGATGTGCCCAACCAATACGCCCAGCAGGACGGCGCAGAGGATCTGGAAGTAAAGCGATTTGGCAAGTTTCATGAGGCATCACCCATTATTCATATTGTGCGGATGCGCTTGGAACAACGTTCGGCGGCAGACAGCGTGGCTCAGCCTGCCAGCCTGCGGAACGTAGGTGCGTATACAAACCCGGAGAACAGGCGGCGGGCAGTCCGGACTACAGAGGCCTGAAGGGTCTTGCCATCTGCACCCGAACGTGAAAGCGCGACGTCAATGCCACCACTTGGGTGCTCAAGCCGCACTTCCCTGAGGCCGAGCGCCTCTTTGCCCAGTAAGTCCTCGATCACACTACCGGGGCTGACGCAGGCCGTCGCCAAACCGACTGCCCCTGTAATAGCCAGGGCACGGTGACAGTTATGCGGCATGAAGTAACGAACCTGAAGTGTGCCGTCGTAACGGGGCTTGGAAACCAAGACCGGTTTGGGAATGACCATATTGCTGACGTCACCCAGGCCCATCGCCTTGCCCGCTTTCAGGCGCAAAGCTTCCAGGCGTTTGAGCAAGGGCGCGTTGGCGTCCAGCTCTGCGGCAGTCTCAGAGCCGGTGATGCCCAATTCACTTGCTTCGATTACCATCATCGGCATGGCCATATCGATACAGGTTACAGGCACCCCATCAATCACATCTTTTGCCTGGCCGGTGGGAAAGAGTTTCCCTGTCTTGCTGCCGACGGCATCGAGGAACGTGAGGTGCACAGGGGCGGCAGTGCCCGGTACGCCATCAATTGCGGTACGGCCCTCATAACGTACAGCGCCGCCAGGCGTCTCCACCAGGGAGTTGACGAAGGTGCCGGTGTTCAAGTTGCGGATACGGACCAGTGTTTTGCCTTCCTGGCTTTTCACCAGCCCTTGCTCAATGGCGAACGGCCCCACCGCACAGAGCATGTTGCCGCAGTTAGGCGCTGTGTCCACGCGGCGCTGGGCGACCATGACCTGGACAAACAAGTAATCCACGTCGGCATCAGCATGGCTAGAGGGGCTGATGATGGCAACTTTGCTGGTCTGGGGGCTGCCGCCGCCAATTCCGTCGATTTCCAGTTCATGGCCTGAACCCATCAGGCTGATGAGTAATTCGTCGCGTTCGACCACATTGGCAGGCAAGTCGGAGGCGTGAAAGAACGGCCCTTTGGAGGTACCGCCGCGCATGAGTACGCAAGGAATACGTTGCATGTTATCGCACTCTTGTTGATCAATGGACATCATTGATGCCTTGGGCAAAAGAGTGACAGGGATGGATAAATCAATCCAATGCAAATATCGTCGCTTTTATTGCGTTTAACAAAACAATGATCGCCCCCCCACCAAGCAGGCTGACTGATGGAATATGAGCTTCAAGACATCCGATCTTTCGTGAAAATCGCCGAACTTGGTAGCTTTCATGAGGCTGCTGAGGTGCTCCACCTTTCACAACCCGCGTTGAGCCGTCGCATAAAAAAGTTGGAGGAAGGGCTCGGCACATCACTGCTCGAACGCACGACGCGCCGGGTGAGCTTGACCAGCGTGGGACGGGACTTTCTGCCCAAGGCCCGTCGCCTGCTCGACGATTTCGAGGACTCGATTTTAAGCATTCGAGAACTGGCCGAGCGCCAGACCGGGCAGGTCACCCTGGCGTGCATTCCAACGGCGGCGTTCTATTTCTTGCCGACCGTGATCCGCGACTACAACGACCGCTACCCCAAAATCCGCATACGTTTGCTGGATTTAAGCGCGAACGATGGTTTGGAAGCGGTGCTGAGAGGCGAAGCGGATTTCGGGATCAACATGATGAGCGGGCAGCACCCGGATATAGAGTTCGTGTCATTGGTGCAAGAGCACTTCGTGCTGGCATGCAGACGTGATCACAAGCTGGCCGATCGAGATGCAGTGACCTGGGCCGAGCTTGCTGACTATCGGCTCATTGGGGTCGGGCGGCTAAGTGGCAATCGTATGTTGCTCGACCATGCACTGTCGGGCCTGAGTTTACGCCCGAAGTGGTTTTACGAGGTACAGCACTTATCGACGTCCCTGGGCATGGTAGAAGCCGGGTTAGGTGTCTCGGCCATGCCCAGCCTGGCCATGCCAACCGCCGATCACCCTACCTTGGTGAGCGTGCCGTTGGTGGAGCCCCAGGTCACCCGCACGCTAGGCCTGGTATATCGGCGCGGCGCATCGTTATCTCCTGCGGCAGAAAAATTCGTTTCCATTCTGTTGGAAAAATGGCCGAACCGTTGACCTTGAGGGTGAATGGACGCCGGCACGGTTGTGGGTAGCAAACGTGGACCCAGCGCACGGGCCATCTGAAACGCGTTTATGAAACATCTTTAATAGCCCGTTAACCCATCTACTCCACCTGACTGTCTAAGATCCGACTTTTAACCAGTTGGAACATTCCCATGTTCAAAAGTTTGATGTGCACAGCGTTAGTGGCGGCAGCATTCACCTGCTCGGCCGCCGAGTCCCCGCAGCCCCCCACCACCACGCTGACTATCCTCAGCTCCGGTGGCATCATGGGTGCTATACGTGAAGTGGCACCTGTGTACGAGCACGAATATGGAGTCAAACTGAATATACTGGCGGCACCTTCCATGGGTGAAACCAAGCAGGCGATCCCTAACAGGCTGGCGCGCGGCGAACAAGCGGACGTGGTATTGATGGTAGGCTCTGCACTGGACAAGCTGGTGGCCGATGGCAAGGCAGACAAGGCTAGCCGCGTTGATCTAGGCAAATCCTTCATTGCCATGGCCGTACGCAAAGGCGAGCCTAAACCTGATATTTCCACCATGCAGGGCTTACGCAAGGCTTTGCTTGCCAGCCGCTCGGTGGCCTACTCTGACAGCGCAAGCGGGGTGTACCTTTCCAAGACCTTGTTCCCAAGCATGGCTTTAGGCAATGATTTCGCTAGCAAGGCTCACATGATTCCGGCAGAACCTGTTGGCAGCGTGGTTGCACGTGGTCAGGCACAGGTTGGGTTCCAGCAACTGAGCGAGTTGAAGCCAGTGCCTGGTATCGACATCGTGGGTTTGATCCCGGAAGAGGCCCAGAAAATGACCCTGTATTCTGGATCGATTGTTTCGAACAGCCAGCATCACGATGCCGCTCAGAAACTGCTCGACTACATGGCCTCTGCCAAAGCGGACAATGCCATAAAAGACAGCGGGCTGACGCCTTTGCCCCATACTGGCAGCTGACAGGTAGCCGGTAGGGCACGCGTCGGTCCGAAGCGTGCCCTACCGGCTATCAGCATCGTCTATGGCTACTCCCCCCTCGTAGCCAAGGCCGTTGCGATGCAAGACATGCTGCAAGAGATCCTCGACCAAGTCCGCCCCCTGCTTAGCCAAGGTCAGGTCGCGCAATACATCCCCGCCCTCGCCCAGGTCGATCCCAACCAGTTGGGCATCGCCGTGCACAGCCTGGATGGCCAGCTGCACTGCGCTGGCGACGCACATACGCCATTCTCCATCCAGAGCATTTCCAAGGTGTTCAGCCTAGTCCAGGCGATCAACCACAGCGGCGAAGACATCTGGTCCCGCCTGGGCTACGAGCCCTCCGGCCAGGCGTTCAACTCGCTGGTACAGCTGGAGGTGGAGAAAGGCCGCCCGCGCAACCCTTTCATCAATGCCGGCGCCCTGGTGATCTGCGACATCAACCAGTCACGCTTCGCCACACCCGCCCTGTCGATGCGCGACTTCGTCCGCCGCCTGGCAGGCAACCCGCGTATCGTCAGCGACGCCGTGGTCGCTGAATCCGAATACCAACACCGCGCCCGCAACGCGGCCATGGCCTGGCTGATGACAGCCTTCGGCAACTTCCACAACGACGTGGACGCCGTACTGGGCAGCTACTTCCACCACTGCGCGCTGTCCATGAACTGCGCAGACGTCGCCCGCGGCTTCGCCTTCCTGGCCAACAGCGGCTACTGCCCACACAGCGGCGAACACATCCTCACCCCCCGCCAGGCCCAGCAGGTAAACGCGATCATGGCCACCAGCGGCCTGTACGACGAGGCCGGCAACTTTGCCTACCGCGTCGGCCTGCCCGGCAAGAGCGGCGTGGGCGGCGGTATTGTCGCGGTGGTGCCGGGGCGGTACAGCATCTGCGTGTGGTCGCCGGCGTTGAATGCCTCGGGGAACTCGTTGGCGGGGATTCGGGCGCTGGAATTGTTGAGTGAGCGGATTACGGCTTCGGTGTTTTCGGCGGTGTTGTGAGGGAGTTGTGGTTACCACGTGATTGGCGGCGGCCAGAAGCGCATTGCTAGGTGCGGTGGTCACCCGCTGTAGGCTGGCAGTGCTTGAGCACCTGAAGCAATAGCCATCCAAGCATACAGAAAGCAAGAAACATGAAACCAAGGTTCATCGGCGTCACCGTCTTCATGGCTGCCATCAGAGTGCTTGCGAGTCCACCGACCGCAAACATGAGAGTGGTGTTCAGTGCCGACGCCGCCCCGGCGTGACGGGGGTGCCGTGACAACGCCTGAGTGGTAGCGGCAGGCCGTACCAGTGTGGTACCCGCTGTACAAACGATCATCGGAACCATCAGCCCCACCAAGGTCACTCCTTCTGTCATCTGCCAAAGCAGGAGCAAACAACTGGCAAACCCCACCAGCAGCAACCCTAATCCAACCTGGAACAATGGGTTGACCATACGATTAAACCAGCCAGCGATCACGCCCCCCAATACGTACGACAGCCCATAGCACATGAACACTAAAGAAAATTCATGTGCGGAGAGCTCCAGCGTCCCCATGAGTAAAATGGGGGCTGCGATAACGAATGAAAAATGGCAAGCAAAGGCGACTGCTGATAATAGGGACAAAGACATGTAGGCCCTGTCTAACAACATCATCCTGTACACATGAAGGATGGGGTCGCGACTACCCGCCACCGTATGTTCGGGCGGGATGAATATAATCAGTACAAATGCAACTAGATTAAGCATTATAAAAACAAAAAAACTGGACTGCCACCCGAACGACGTCTCCAACATAACGCCAGCCACTGGGGATAAGCAGATGAACACCCCACTTGCAGTCGTCAGCATGATACGTACCGCGTTTAATTGCCGCCCGTCATACAGGTCTTGCACAAGTGCCTGGCTCAGAACAAAACTACCACACCCCAGCCCCTGAACGAACCGAAAGAACATGAAAGCCGTATAGCGGTTCGCAAGCATGCAACCGACAGCGCCTAGTGTGGCTAATGTCAGTCCAGCCATCAGTAGCCGCTTACGACCGATCCTGTCGGAGAGTGGCCCTATCAATAGTTGTGACAGCGCGACCACGAGAGCAAAACCACTCGCTGAGTACGCTATGTGACTCACATCAACGTCAAACCTGTCCGCGAGCGATGGAAAAGAGGGCAGAATTACATCTATTGGGAACACACCCATTAAGGTCATCAACAATAACAGAGCGAGCAAATGGATACGCATCACAGGTTGATACACGCCCTTCACGAAAGTAAGCCTGCGGAATTGAACAATTGGTGATAATGTGTATTACGCAACATATCCGTCCGGCTAATTGCTTGAATTGTTGAAGCAGACAGAGACCTCATTCTTTCCACCCAGCCCCGCTTGAGGTCGGGAAGCACGTGAGACGCCATAGTGGGGTGCGAGGCGAAAAGCGAATTCACGAAACGCGCATCGGGCCGACTGAATACCGCCAGCACCTTAATTAAAGTTTCAACTACGTGATCACGCTCACCCGCCCCGAGCTGGCGCCAAAGAATGGGAAAACACTCAATAAAATATATTGAGTGACGCCCTTCATCATGCAGGTGATCCATAAACATATTTGCCACAGGCCTGACGAGGTCATCACGCGTCAGCTCAAGCAACTCGCGAACAATGACAGTTTCTGAAACGAACGCTATACAGAATCGGGTTAGATCTTTGTAGACCTCTGCACTGCTTGAGATAAGGCTATGCATATTTAAGATTCGAGAAGAACTCACCCTATCAAGGGTATAGTGAGTCGCCAATTGATCTGCCAAATGAAGTGAAAAGAGCGCATGGTAGCCTTCATCAACATACAGTTGGATTCCCATTCTACGGTCCTCCGCACTGAAATACCCACTAAGCCCACCGACTGACATACACTGAACAGCCTCATTCACCTGACCCATCTCAAGTTGAGCCGTGTAATCCATGAAATACAATAGATAGTGAATATGGAGAATTTTCCTCTTCTCAACCGGCAAGGCACATACAGCTGGATGGCTCAGTGCAGGACCAAGCAGAGACGGGAACCACATTTCGGGGTCATTGATGGAAACATCGTCTGGCGTTAGCTCATAGCAGTACGCTTTCGAGCGCACTGCACTTGATGAGTTCCACGCCTTGAAAACTCTTGACCTGCGATTTAATACACCCATCATTTTTGATCCGCCTCCCGAGACGTCAATAACTCACGCATGCAGTCGGGTATGGCAGCACCCTCGCTGTATCCGCAGGCCACGAAAAACAGGACGTGCTCAAAAGGGTTATCTAGCGCAATTCTTTGTTCAACGACCGAGTCACTCAGAGCGCCGGTTAACCAAGTCTGCATACCCGTCGCAGTGGCCGAAAGTTGGAAAGTCTGCGCAACATGCCCAACCTCAATCAGGGCCATCCTGTAGGCTCTCGAGTGCTTGTACTTCCACCATAGCTTGTCGAAACGCGACGTCAGAAATAATCCGACAGGCACATTATTAACAAAGTGCTGACCGGCGACTAAATCGCCGAGCGTTGAAACCAGCTTACCACGCCAGTGTAGGCTATGGTGCTGGGGATCATAGTAATAGAAGCCAGGGTCTAGACCCGTTACGTTTGAGACATATACATACCCTTCCGTCGCGTTGAGTCCACCTGCAGACGGGCTCAAACGACGCTGGGCAAACGGGTTACTCGTCATCGTGCAGTCTGTCCGAGAACGGGTGACTGAGAAGCCTAGTGTTTGCTGAAGGATACGACCAAGATCAACCAAAGAGACAGGCGTGTCTTTAAAACTTCTAACCGTTATACGCTGCCCCATTACACGGCTGACTTCGTCGCTATCATCCCATCGAGGCAACAAAAACCCGTCACCCTCTGCCGGGCCTGATGAAAATCTCTCTTGTTGCAGAGCTTCATCACAGTGAGCAAGATAGTGGAGTGCCCACTCTGTTTCATTCGATGGCTGGTCGTCCGTTATAAGATCTTTTGTTCCAATATGGAAGATCCGTGAAAGGATATCCCAGTCCCACGGATGGGTTTGCGCACCCTCCTCTGCAATGATCCCGACACCTCTAAGATCAGTCATAGCATCAACGCTGCCATCATGATCAGCGCCACCATAAATGTGATTGATCACTTCAATCGCATGCGCGCTGGACAGTTGGTACTGCTTATGCCGCTTGAAATCCCAGCACACTAATGAATCTTGGAAATCTATAAAAAAGCAATTTTTATTTATCATTCAACCTCCCAATTGAAGCGCAGGCCGGCCCTGCGCTTCAATTTTCAACGCTCAGGGGTTACTTGCACGTCTGAACCACAAGCGCAAAGTTTGCCAACTGGGTAGTTTCCATGTGGATGACTTTCATTTTTCTATCTCCATTAATATGCCGCGTCATTGCGGCACTTCAGAGAGTAGTGCAGATGGAAAGATGTACAAGCTGGAGTGCCGTCGGAAAATTCCCAGGTGGTTGTAGGACTTTTTACCTACGGGAATTTTATTAGCTAAAATCGTCACTTATATCGCCACCCCCCTTAGTTGAAACACTAAATGCTTCAGGTGGTCGCTGTTCAGCCGCAACTTCAAGCGCCTGCTCGGCCGGACACCGTTGGCGGAAGTGGCACGGATGAAGCAGGCCTATGCGTTGCCGGCGCCGACTACACCCTCGCCGTTCATGTCATCACACTAGCGCTCGCGACTATGCACCCAGCGCCCGTTTCAGCACTTCGTAGATCCTGGTGTCTTCCGCTTGCGCAACGTTGAACCGCAGGTAATCCCCCGCCGTCATGGACTGGCTGAACGCATTGCCGGGCGCCAGCAATACACCTTCCTTTAGGCAGGCCCGGGCCAAGGTTGCGGCATCCTTGCCTTCAGGCAGTTGGCACCAGACGTACATGCCTGCCCGGGGAATTATCCAGGGCTTGATACCGACGGCCTGAAGCCTCGCGACCGTGCTGTCCATGGCCTCGGCCAACCTGAGACGCACGCTCTCCAGGTGCTTTCGGTACCCGCTATCGGTTATCGCCTGATGGATGATGCCCGCGGCCAAGCGCCCAGCCCCGAAGGTGGTGGCAATCTTGAGGTCGACCAGGCTCTCGATCCAGTCGCCACGGGCGGCGATATAGCCACAGCGGATGGCAGCGGAGATGGTCTTGGAGAAGCTGCCTATCTGGATGACGCGATTGAGACCATCGAAGGCCGACAACCGTGGCGCGGGGGTATGCTCGAAATCCGCGAAGATGTCGTCCTCCACGATCACCAGGTTGGAGGTGTCGGCCAGTTTCAGCAACCGGTGCGCCGTGACCGGAGACAAAGTGGCCCCGGTCGGGTTGTGGATGCCGGAATTGGTCATGTACAACCTGGGTGCGTGCTTGAGCAGAGCCGCGCCGAACGCATCGATGTCTGGGCCGTTCTGCGTGTAGGGCACGCCTACGATGTTCACCCTGTGTGCTTTCAGTAGCGCGTGAAAGTTGAAATAGCAGGGGTCGTCAACCAGGACGGTGTCGCCCGGCTCCAGGAGAAAGCGGCAAATCAGGTCGATGGCCTGGGTGCCGGAGTCTGTGAGCATGATCTGCTCCAGAGGCACTTCAACGCCGCTCCCTGCCAGCCGTCTGGACAGGAATTGCCTGAGCGGCGGATGCCCCAGCGGCGACGCGTACTCGGTGAGTTGCAGTGTGTCGGAACGGGCTGCTATTCGAAGCGCCTTGCGCACGCCGGCTTCGTGCATCCAGGACGCAGGTAACCACCCGCACCCCGGTTTCAGCGCTTCGCTGGAGCTTTCAAGCGACTGGCGCGAAATCCACAGTGGGTCGACTTCACGATCGAGCCTAGGGCCGAGCTCGGTCAGTGCCAACGGCGCCACGGGCCCAGCTACGTAGTAGCCCGAGCCAGGGCGTGAGCTGAGTACACCCTCGGCCATCAACCTTTCGTAGGCCTCGAGAACGGTGGAAACCGATACCTGCATGGCTTGCGCCATTGCCCGCACCGAGGGAATACGCGCACCTGGTGTGTAGGTTCGAGAGGCAATCCTGGACTGGACCTCGCCCATGACTGTCCGGATCAGCGTTGCACCGCGTTTCATCTCACCCTCAACTGTGCTGGATTGATGTGCATAACAGTTCGACCAAACTGTACTGGATTGTACATGGCCCGGTTGCGCCCGTAAGTGATGTACTGAACCCGCACTTACAGAGGGCTGGGCAATGCAAAGATCAACAAGCGGATGGATCAACGGCTTCATAGGCGTCGCAATCTTCGCGGGCTCCTTGCCGGCGACCCGTGTGGCAGTGACGGCCTTCGAACCAACGTTCCTGACCTGTGCCAGGGCAACGATTGCCGCCCTGTTGGGTGCGCTTCTATTGCTGGTGCTGCGCCAGCCTCGACCTGAACGGCGTGACGTGTGGCCATTGGCTGTAACCGCGCTGGGCGTGGTCATCGGGTTTCCGCTGCTGACGGCCCTGGCTCTGCAGCACGTCACCTCTGCGCACTCCATAGTCTTCGTGGGGCTGCTGCCACTGTGTACCGCAGGGTTTGCCGTGCTGCGGGGCGGCGAGCGGCCCCGGCCACTGTTCTGGCTGTTCTCGATGATGGGCGCCGGGATCGTGGCGGGTTACGCGTTGATGAATGGCGGTGAGGCTTCCGCGATGGGCGACCTGCTGATGATGGCAGCGGTAGTCGTCTGTGGCTTGGGTTACGCGGAAGGGGCGCGTCTGTCGCGGACATTGGGGGGCTGGCAGGTGATCAGCTGGGCGTTGCTGGTGGCGTTGCCGCTGATGCTGCTGCTAACCATCGTGAATCTTCCCGCGCCAGATGCCTTCGCCAAGGTAAGCGCCCCTGCGTGGTTCAGCCTCGGCTACGTTTCACTGTTCAGCATGCTGATCGGGTTTGTGTTCTGGTACCGAGGGCTGGTCCAGGGTGGCATTGCAGCGGTGGGCCAACTGCAACTGTTTCAGCCGTTCATGGGGCTTGGGCTGGCAGCGTTGCTGCTGCACGAGCAGGTCAGCTGGGTGATGCTGGTGGTAACGCTGGGGGCTGTCATCTGTGTTGCCGGGGCCAAGAAATACGCGCTGTAGAGTAGGAACCGGAACAGGGAATCAAGCGTGGCGTATGCGCGGATGTGGACGGTTGCTCCATTTTCCTGCGCCTAGTGTGCGGGCTACTGTGGACGTCGCGATGGGCCGGTGGCGGTCAGTAGTGACCGGCAGCTTTCGACCCATTGCTGCCAGTGGCTACGGGCAGCAATCGACCAAAAGCGGTCATTTAGATGTATCTACTAACTTGGAGGCGATTTAAGAGTGTAAGCGCAAAACAGCACCACCTACCTATGATCAGACAGCTCAGGCTGAGATTGGCACCTCCACCGAAAAACTGAGCGTCAAGATTTTTGCAAGCCCAACTTTGGATAAAAATGGCGTACTATCATCAGCAGGAACAGTCAGTGAAGCTGACCTGACTGAGATGACATAGCACCGTGAGTAAGGTGCAATCAAAAACGCAGAATTTATCCTATGAATTCAACTTTCTACCTTCCGCGCAGCCTCTCCAGTAGAGAAAGAATTTACACTGAAGAAGCATTGCTTGCCGCTTCGAATTACGTTGTTGTCCTAGCAGAACCCGGAGGCGGAAAAACTGAACTTATGGGAAGCCTAGCCCGACAGCTAGGAACCTCAACCGTTACCGCAAATAAGTTTAAACACTTGGGGGCCGACACCGAGAATTCCCCACTCGTGATCGATGCGTTTGATGAGTTGGCCAAAATCGATCAAACGGGCATTCACAGCCTTCTTGCTAACGCCAGAAAAGCTAAGCCAACGCACGTCATTATTTCGAGCCGATCCAGCGAGTGGGGTACTGCTGCCACCAATGCATTCGAAGACTATCTAGGATGCTCACCGCTAGTGGTTAGGCTTTGCGAGTTCGAAGAGGGGGAACAGCGAGAAATTTTTCATCATCATGTCCGTGGTGAGGAATTTTCAAAGTTTCAAGCAGAAGTGGCTCGGTTCGACTTAGGAGCGTTACTCCCTAACCCCCAATTTCTCAAGATGTTTGCAGATGCCTATATTGAAAGCGGCAGACACTTTACTGATAAGCGAAATATATTTTCACAAGCGGTTGAGCGGCTGGCGAAGGAAGCTAACGTCAATGTGGCGCAAACGCTATCCATCAAACAAAGGGTTGCTCTGTCGTCCGAAGTGTTTGCCAAGCTTTTGCTGTCCGGAGCAGAAGGGATAGGGACGAGCGAGTTAACCGCAGATCGAATCTATCCACTGCTGGCATCACTTTTTGACAAGCAAACAGCTGCTGAGGGCATCTTGGCAACTCGGCTTTTCAAACCTGGCGATAGTGCAGATCAGCATCGCCCCGTCCACAAGATAGTTGCTGAATACTGTGCGGCAGACTACCTTGCAAAGCGGATCGCTGATCCAGTTGACCCTCTGACATTACAAAAATGCCTACCTATCATCGCTCCGAACAATGCAGTTCGAGATGAACTCCGGGGGTTACTGGGTTGGCTCGCGGCGCTAGGCAACAGATCCGTTCAAGAGACTGCTACTGAGCTTGATCCCTATGCGGTACTTGCGAACGGTGATCCCTCTCAACTTGAGCACTCCTCAAAACGTCTACTTATACAGGGCCTGAAAGACGTCGAAACGAAGGACCCCTATTTCCGCCGAGGAGATGCTTGGCGCCGGTTTAGTGCTTCAGGTTTCTTCACCCAAGAGGTTATGACAGAGATTAAGCCCCTGCTAGCGAGCGGCAGTGATGGGCACTTGCGTGATCTAATTCTTGAACTGTTGACGGGATCACCAGCGATTGCGCATCTGACGCAAGAGTTGCGTCAACTAGTGTTAGACTCAAGCGAGAGCGAACACACTCGCTTGTTGGCTAGCAGATGTCTGCTCGACCTGTCCGGCCACGACCATCGCGCCGATTTAGCACTCCTGGTCTCTGAGGCCAGTCATACTTCTCTGAAAATTGCGGCAACCATCCTAACGACTATCGGCGTAAAAGCTTTAGGTTTAGATTACCTCGCCAGCTTCTTTCGAGTCTGCTCAACCCTTTATCCTAGTCATCAAATGTCTTATAAGTCCACAGTCGGCAGTCGTTATTTCATAAAGCGTTTCGTTGGCGGACTTGATTTAAGAACAATCGAGTGGATACTTGATGACTTAACCAAAGACCTTGCTTGCACATGCAAAAAAAAATATTATGAGTGCGACTGCCGAATAGGAATCAGCAAAATTGCAGGTCTAATGCTCGATCGATACTTTGACCTGGCAATGCCTCCTTTTTCCGCTAAAAAGGTTTGGCATTGGATCGGAAATCTGATTTATCATGAGCAAAAATCAAAAGATCAGAGCAAGTCAGTTCAAGTGCTTCAAAATGACGATGGATTGCGCCGAGAAATTATGGCGCAAGCACTTGGACCCCTTGCCAACAGCGACGATATTTTCGAGACCAAGATACAGAAATTTGATTTTCACGCTCACTCCGGCCTTCGCTTTCAATCCGATGATTACAAATTTATAGTCGACCTGGCATTTAAAATTGATAACTCAGCCCTGTGGGCGAGCCACATCGCAATGCATAGCTTCAATCAAAGCCAAGCACTGCGAGGCCCAAACAAATTGCGACGGCACATGCGTGAACAAGCATTGGAGAAGCCTTCTTTAATGCGCGAGTGGGCAAAGTTCAACAGAGCAATCGCGCAATTTGCACAATCCCAACAAAAAAGCATGTCTACCCATAGACGGAGGATGAGACGCCGCCACCGGGAACAAAGCGACATCAATAAGTGGAACATCCAATATTTGCGGGACAACCGAGAGCTTATTGAAAGCGGTCGGCATTGGAATTGTCTTGTGCGCTTTGCTGATCTAGTACTTAGCGCGCCCGATCAAATTGAGCAGAAATTCGGTGATGAAGTGCTCGTTCGTAAAGCTCTCAGAAACTGCTTGGATTTCATTGCTCCCAATGTACCTAATATGCTCAGGCTTGCGAATTTACAGTGTGCATCGCAGAGCGCGTACACTGAGCCTGTTCTTTTTGCAGCTTGCTTGGAAATCATGCGCAGCGCCGGAAACCTAGAAAATGTCGATCTGCCGTTACTGAATGCGCTACGAACTAATCTAGACATGGGCTACAGTGCAGTGTCGGATGAAGAACGTGATGCGCTGAAAGTTGAAGTCAACCGATTAGTTTTCGCAGGTACGGGAAGTGCCGAAACGTTTCTCCGGCAATACGTCGAGCCCCAACTCGCACAAAAGGGCTGTCAACACCCCGAAATTTGGTTGTTAGGCGGTGACGAGGTCTTCAGCCACCTACGGGCAACAATCTCAGTAGAATGGCTTGACCGATTTTCTGATCTGGCGCTCGGGCCGCTTGATACGCTCTTTGAAATTGCGGCCGAATTCGGTGATCGCGATGCTCTTCGAAAAATCATCGCAGAACGTTGCTCAGCTTTCATGTCCGTGTGGCCCAGTCCGACTGGCGATGAAGAACTCGAAAATAGGCGAGTTTTCTGGCTAGTGCGTGCTTTTTATTTTTTAGAGGACGCGCCTGAAACAGATTGGGAATGGCTAAAAACCGAAAAGAATACCATATTTTCGCTTAGTGAGCGCTCAGGGCGATTTAATTATGGCGAACACTCCCATTGGCCCAAGCTCACATTAAGAAAACTGGCGGCGGTTCTAGAGGCCTTTATTGACAAGTGGCCAAAGGTAGACCTCCCGAGCCATTGGGATACGGGAAGCCCCGATGAAGAAAATGCGTACCGCTTTTTGAAAGAACTTGTTTGGTTAATCGATTTGGACGTTTCCGATGACGCCGTCCGTGTCATTGATCGTCTCCTTGCTGATCCGAAGTTCGCAGACATGTACAACGATCTCAGGAGCATACGCTCTCATAAAATCAGTCAGATTGCACTGAGGTCTTTCGAACCGCCAACGCCACAGGAAATCGTCGATCGACTGGATCGCGATATGGTGGTGAATGTTGAGGGTTTGCGCCAAGTCGTCCTCCAAGAGCTTCAAGATTTTCAGAAAGCAATAAATGGTGGTGAATTTAACTCTGCGGATCGCTTTTACGACAATGGTAAGCACTTGAACGAAGTACGAGCTACCGAGATCATTGCTGAACGTCTCAGTCTAATACTCAAGCCTCAAGGCATCACAATTACGACGGAGCACCAGCTAAAAAGCGCTAACCGCAGCGATTTCACGGCAACAAAATTGATTGGCGGCACAAGACGGCTGCTTGTGACTGAGGTAAAAGGTCAGTGGCATAGAGAGTTATATACTGCCGCGGCGGCGCAGCTATATGCGCGCTACTCCATCCACCCCGATGCTGAACACCAAGGCATTTATCTTGTGATCTGGTTTGGCCGAGATGTGAACGTCGCAGGAATTAAAAACCGAAATATTCACACCTCTCAGGAGCTGAAAAGCAGCATCGAGAAAACGATGCCACCAGAGCTCGCTGGGCTAATCGACGTGTTTGTTCTGGACGTTTCTAAACCCTAAAAAATATAGCAAGGATGGATCATACAGAATGCTGAGCGCAGCAGGCCTAGAAGATGCCATATATTGCACTCCGCCACCCTAGTTTTGTAGGCAGGCGGAATGACCGCTTCTGGCCGAAAGCAGCCCATCGCGGCCGTCCGCAATGGTGCGCCATCATTGTAGGAGAAGGCTTGTCCCGCGAAGCCGGGCATGCAGGAAGATTTGCCGGAAGCGCTGGGGAGCGGCGGCGGGCCGCCCCTATAGCTTGTGGGGCACTCTGGCTTTTTCTTTTAGCGAGTGGTGAGGCACAAAAAGCATAAAAGGGTTGATCGGATGAAACAAAAGAAATTTGACATTGATGCATTTTTGGACGCTATGCAACTATCGGAAGACTTAAGAAAGGCTAGACCCCAGGATGCCTCTAAGATAGCGTTAGCATTGAGCCTAAAGCTGTGTCATCCGGGCTTTGCTTCGGAGCCTCTTGAAACTGCTGAGGAAATGCTTTATTCGCTTGATGATAGCGTTGATCAGAGGGTATGCGAACTAATTGGGGAAAAAGCAAGTAAGCATGAAGTTTCTGAAAGATTTGATTCCGATATTTATTTTAGAAATTTTATGAACTGCGTTGCGATCTCAAGAAGAAGTCTGGCTCAATTGATAGAGTATATTAAGAGCAATGAGCCTGATTCGTCAGCTTTTGACCTTGCTGGTCAAATTGTGGAGGTGGTAGAGGACTTTAACAATGTCGTGGTAGCCAACGATGTGCTGCCCCTAATTGAGCGCGGAATTTATTCGTCTGATATTGCGCTGGCACTAGAAGTTTGGTCAAAAAATCGAGATCTAATGAAGGGAGATGAGCGCTTTTGGCAGAAAGAATTTGAGGAGCGAAAAGGCGTGCTAGAACGCCTTCTTGGAGGGCATGCAGTACTGTTGCAAAGCGAATTTCATGTTGGGGGTACAAATACATCTGGTGCTGGAGATCTTAGGTCTGACTTTGCTTTTCTAAATAAAATTAACAATATTAGTTTGGTTGAGATCAAGGCGCCAGCTACCAAGCTGCTGGGCTCTAAGTATCGTGGAACCTACCCGCTCTCCAAGGACGTATCCGGTGCCATTTCTCAGGTTCTTATACAGCGCAGTGAGCTAATTAAATATTACTTCCAGAAGAGGTGTGACTCACCCGTGCCTTTTGAGGTTTTTTCACCTCGTTGCTTCTTGATTGTTGGGGATTTGAGTAGTCTTGGGTCTGACTCAGAAAAGTTAAAAGCATTTGAGGTTCAGCGCCAGGCAGTTGCGTCGCACGTGAGTGTTGTGACTTTTGATGAGCTTTACCAGCAATTTGCAACATTTCATCAGTTGTAATTGTAAGATGGTTTTTGTTATCAGTGAGATTGTGCTGGCGGGCGGAATAAGGGACCGATTTGCGTGTATTCAGTCGAGCGATGCGCACGATGACATAATGAGGGGCTGCATCAGTTTCGAGGTCGCCTCGACTGCCCATCCTGGCTCCTCTACCCGCTTGTGTCTTGAGGTTGAATTAGAATTTGGAGTGAGAGCGGTGAATGGCAAGCTGAATGCCGCAGGTGCCATGAGCACGAGTGGGAGCACAAGCTGCCATTCACCGTTCCACTTTGGCGAGAGCCCGAACAGTTGGATGCGGCTCTGATCTCGAATCACAAGCGTGGGCCAAGCCAAAGGTGGCTATGAGCGTGATGTCATGCGTTTTTTGCAAGACGCGGGCTACAAGGTCATCCGCGTAAATCCCTTACGAGCCCGGAACTTCGCTGACTCGATGGGCGTCAAGGCCAAGACCGACGCTATCGACGCCGAAGTATTGGCCCATTACGCCGAGGTCATTCCAGACCAGCCTGCCTTGAAAATCAGCCCTGATAGAGCGCTTCTGCGAGAGCTGCTGCAACAGCGTGATCGGCTGGTCCAGCAGCGAGACGATGACCGGCGGCGCCTGAAACAAGCCCAGTCACTGGTCGTGGCCGATTTCCTTAAAGCCAATCTCCAGTACTTCCGGTCGCAGATTAAGTTGGTTGAGCAAGCGATCAGGCAGCAGGCCGAAAAGCTTAATGATGAGCGAGTCGCTCAGCTGACCCAAGTGAAGGGTATTGGGGTGGTGACAGCAAGCAAGCTGGTAGCGCTTCTGCCGGAACTGGGTCGCGTTGAGTCCAAGGAAATAGCCTCCCTGGTCGGTGTGGCGCCCTTTAACTACGACAGCGGAAAGTCCGTGGGCAAGCGCTCTATCTCAGGAGGCCGGTTTGAAGTCAGGCCGGCGCTGTACATGGCTCTGCTTGTGGCTGTGAGATACAACCCGGCCCTTAAGGACCGTTATGAGGCGCTGCGTGGTCGAGGCAAAGTGGCCAAAGTTGCTCTGGCGTGTATGAGAACTTTCATCGTACGTCTGAATGCGATGCTCAAGACGGGTACACCCTGGCGAGATTTGATCTTGCCTCAGCCAGCAGATGCGACGCAGATCGGAAAAGCAGCGTGATCGGCGTCAGCACGGGCGGGCCCGCGAAGCAGGCTATGCAGAGGATGGCACGAGCTTCGCCCGTATTCGCGGGCAAGCCCGCTCCCACAGTGATTGCGCTAACTTGTAGGTTGTTGTGGAAGACAGTTGCTCCCACAAAGTCCGCTGTGAGGCGCAACATCCGTTATGGTCGAAAACGGACAATCCACGTGCGCACAGCTACTCACCACTGTGCGACGTGACACGGCTGCTCATCCAAGCCCGTTCCGTAAAACTACCGTCCTTTGGCTGCCTCCCATTTGGTCAGTGTTGCCGAATAACAGAGATAGGCTGGGAACGCCTGCCTGCCGGGCGATCTGGATATACTCACGCGTAATTTGAACCGGGCAACGAGTTGCGTCGGCCACAACTACCCCATGCTTTGCAAAGCAGCCCTTTGGCAATCCGACAATAATTCGAAGTGCTGTGCGTGCCCGTGCGAGCAGCATCGGGCGCTCTAAGCGCCTAGGCGGATCATGTATATCATGGGCCAATCGACCGTTGACCACAGGAAGGAACGGGGAAGAGAAACCGCAGGCCCCGTTAGCGCGATCTACTGCTGCGTCGATCAGGCAAGACCACAACGCCTGACTATTTCTGACCACCACCAGCCAGAAACAAAAAAAGACGCCTAAGCGTCTTTTTTCTTCAACCCACAAACCCAAAAGCCTGCAGATCTATATGTGGAGCGGGAAACGAGACTCGAACTCGCGACCCCGACCTTGGCAAGGTCGTGCTCTACCAACTGAGCTATTCCCGCGTCGTGATGGGTGCCATTTTAGCGATATCCAAAACGGCGTCAACCCCTTGATTCAAAAAAACTTTTATTTCTGCTCGGAGCCTTCACGCAAGTGCGGCCAGGCGGCCAGCAGGTAATGCACCATCGACCACAGGGTGAGCCCCGCCGCCACCAGCAACAACCCGTAACCCAGAATTACCCAGAAGGTAACGGCCGGTGGGTTACCCAGCAGAATCACCAACGCCAGCATTTGTGCGGCAGTTTTCCACTTGCCCAGGTTGGACACGGCCACGTGTGCCCGGGCGCCCAGTTCGGCCATCCATTCACGCAGCGCCGACACCACGATTTCGCGGCCAATGATAACGGCCGCTGGCAGGGTGAGCCAGAAGTTGGCGTGGGTTTGCACCAGCAGCACCAGGGCCACGGCCACCATCAGCTTGTCTGCCACCGGGTCCAGGAAGGCACCGAACGGGGTGCTCTGCTGCAACCGACGCGCCAGGTAGCCATCCAGCCAGTCGGTGGCGGCGGCTACGGCGAACACGCTGCTGGCCGCCATGTAACTCCAGTGGTACGGCATGTAGAACAGCAGGATGAAAATCGGGATGAGCAGAACGCGTAGAACGGTGAGCAGGTTTGGAATATTCATCGGTACGACTGGCCGCGGGTTGAACCCGGCATTCTACTCGCTATGCAGGCTGGCATAAATCGACTCGGCAAGCTTTTTACTGATACCCGGTGCCTTGGCAATCTCGTCGACACTGGCGCGGTTGAGCTCTTGCAGGCCGCCGAAATGTTTCAGCAGGTCACGCCGGCGCTTCGGGCCGACACCGGCCACATCTTCCAGGCTGGAAACCCGCCGTGCCTTGCCGCGCCGGGCGCGGTGGCCGGTAATGGCAAAGCGGTGGGCTTCGTCACGGATCTGCTGAATGAGGTGCAACGCGGGGGAATCACCTTTGAGGGTGAATTCGTGGTGCACGTCGTTCAAGTACAGGGTTTCGAAGCCGGCCTTGCGGGTAACGCCCTTGGCAACGCCCAGCAGGGTCAGCTCGCTGAAGCCCAGCTCCTGCATCACGTCGCGGGCCATGTTCAGCTGGCCTTTGCCGCCGTCCACCAGCAGCACGTCTGGCAGCTTGCCCTCGCCGTCGCGGATGCGGCCATAGCGGCGGGTCAGCGCCTGGTGCATAGCGGCGTAGTCGTCGCCTGCGGTGACGCCTTCGATGTTGAAGCGGCGGTAGTCGGACTTCACCGGGCCTTCAGGGCCGAACACCACGCAACTGGCCACGGTGGCTTCGCCGCTGGAGTGGCTGATGTCGTAGCACTCCAGGCGCTGGGGCACTTCGTCCAGGCCCAGCACTTCGGCCAAGGCGTCGAAACGGGCTGCCATGTGCTGGCGGTTGGCCAGGCGAGCGTTCAGCGCCTGTTCGGCATTGGTCACCGCCAGCTGCTGCCAGCGGGCGCGGGTACCGCGCACCCGGTGGCTGATGGTGAGCTCGCGGCCGCGCAGGGCCTGCAGCGCCTCGGTGATGGTGACGAAGTCTTCGTGCACCACGTTGACGATCAGCTCGCCCGGCAGCTCGCGCTCGGGGTTGCCCACGTAGTACTGGGACAGGAACGCCGCCATCACCTCGGCCACGTCCTCCTCGATGCCCACCTGGGGGAAGAAGTTCTTGCTGCCCAGCACCCGCCCGCCGCGCACGCTGATCATGTGCACGCAGGCGCCGCCCGGGTTGACGAAGGCGGCGATGACGTCGACGTCGCCCGTGCCGCCCTCGATGTACTGCTGGTCCTGTACGCGGCGCAGCAGGCCGATCTGGTCGCGCAGCTCGGCGGCCTTTTCGAAGTTGAGGGCCATGGCGGCCTTTTCCATTTCGGCGTTCAGCTCGTTGCCCAATTGCTGGCTGCGCCCTTCCAGGAACATCACCGAGTGGCGCACGTCTTCGGCGTATTCCTCGGGGGTGACCAGGTTGGTGCAGGGGCCCTTGCAGCGTTTTATCTGGTACTGCAGGCAGGGCCGGGTGCGGTTGGCGTAGTAGCTGTCTTCGCACTGGCGCACCGAAAATGCCTTTTGCAGCAGACTGAGGCTCTCGCGGATGGCGCCGGCACTGGGGTACGGACCGAAGTAGCGGCCCTTGGCCTTTTTGGCGCCACGGTGGATGCCCAGGCGTGGGAATTCGCCATCGGACAGGAACACGTAGGGGTAGGACTTATCGTCGCGCAGCAGAATGTTGTACGGCGGCCGCCATTGCTTGATCAGGTTCTGCTCCAGCAGCAACGCCTCGGTTTCGTTGGCGGTGATGGTGGTTTCGACCTGGGCGATACGGCCTACCAGCGCAGACGTTTTGGGCGCCAGGCCGGTTTTGCGAAAATAGCTGGCCAGGCGCTTTTTAAGGTTCTTGGCCTTGCCAACGTACAGCAGCCGGGCGTCGGCATCGAACATCCGGTAAACGCCCGGGCGACCGCTGCAGGTCGACAGGAATGCGCTGGCATCAAAAACTTGGGACATGAGGTTTACAGGCTTGCGTCGACCATACCGTGGCGAACGGCCAGCAAGGTCAGTTCGACGTCGCTGGTGACCGAGAGTTTTTCAAAGATCCGATACCGGTAAGTATTGACGGTCTTGGGCGAGAGGCACAACTTGTCGGAGATGATCTGCACTTTCTGGCAGCCGACAATCATCAACGCGATCTGGATTTCGCGCTCAGACAGCGTATCGAACGGCGAGCCCTGGGGCTGGAACGATTTCAACGCCAACTGCTGGGCAATCTGGGGGCTGATGTAGCGCTGGCCGGCGAAGGCCAGGCGAATGGCCTGGACCATTTCGTCAAGGCCGGCGCCCTTGGTCAGGTACCCTGCTGCGCCGGCTTGCAGCAGGCGTGTGGGGAACGGGTCTTCTTCGCAGACGGTAACGGCAATTACCTTGATGTCCGGGTGGCTGCGCAGCAATTTGCGGGTAGCTTCGAGGCCGCCGATGCCGGGCATTTTCACGTCCATCAGCACCACGTCGGGCTTCAGCTCGCGGGCAAGCTTGAGCGCCGATTCGCCTGAATCACCCTCACCCACCACCTGCAGGCCGTCGATATCGGCCAGCATGCGCGTAATACCGGTTCGTACCAGATCGTGGTCATCGACCACCAAAACCCTAATCAAGCACACACCTCTTCAGCAGGGCGATTGGATCCCGCCACCTTAACAAAAAATTTCACAGCGGGCCTAGCGCATTGCTTCCGTCAGAAACGGCTGACGGGTGGTGCCTGATCGCCTGGTGCCCTGCTGCACTTGCCTGTCGTCGGCCAAACGCCCCAACAGATGCCAGATCGCCGCCTGGTCGTCGCTCGGCAACTGGCGGAAGGCACTCAGCAGGCCAGTTTCGCCCGTGCTAAGGCCCTCCAGTGGGGCCGGTGTACGCTGGCCACTGAGCACATAAAGCGCATCCACCCCGCTGGCTGCCACTGCTGCCAGGTAGTCCGCACGCGGCGTGCGTTCGCCGCTTTCGTACTTGCCCTGGGCGTTGGGCTCAACCCCGCCGATGTCACCGAATACCCGCTGGGTCATGCCCAGCCTCTCACGTTCTTCCCGCAGGCGCGGGCCGATTCCATTCATCCGGGCATCTCCTTATCCCTTGGCATGTGCATGGGGGCCAACCCCCACATGGGTCCATGGGGCCACTATGCCGATGCAACCCATCTACCACAAGCCACCCTGGCGTTATTGGTCGATCACGCGCTGCATGCGCACGAAGCATTCGTCCTCGCCCATTTCAACGAAACCGTGGCGCTGGTACAGGCCCCTGGCAGGGTTGCGGCGGAACACCATCAGCCGCAGAAAGCCCAATTGCCGCTGGCGGCTCCACTGGGCCAAGGTTTCCAGCACCCAGGCACCCACGCCGCGGCCCCGGTGCGCTGGCAACAGGTGCAGCTCGCGGATGAACAGCGCCTGGCGGTCCTGGCTCAGGCTGCAAAAACCCAACACCGTATCGCCCTGGGTGACCAGCCACTGCTCGCGCCAGCCCCAGGCCTGGTCGAACGCCTGCTCTACCCACAGCAGGTCGTACTCCCGGTAATAGGGCAGCATGGCTTGCCGGGTGAGGTTACGGGCGAAATCCAAGTCGTGATCACTGGCGGGGGTCAATTGCAGCGCCATTCACTTGCCCTTTATGAAAACCTGCAGGGTGAAAGGCCCGGTAGCCGAACCGTTCGTGCGGGCATCATTGTGCAGGCATCCTCAGATTCAACCTAGCACCACCTGCCACCTCTGGCCTGGGTATTTCATTGACCGAGGTCACGGTGACATCAGCGTATGTTTTTATGCTGGGGGCCATTCGGCACCTTCGCCCAATGCCAACTGGAGCCCCCATGGCAACCCCGTCACTGGCCATGCACCCGCAACTGGCCCAGCGTGATTCGCGCCCGCAACTGCAACATCGGCCTGGGCGCGCGGCTGTACTGCTGTTTTTCGGCATACTGCTTGCCTGCATTGCCTACACCGCCTGGAGCCTGAAGCAGGATGTAACCGCCAGCGGCACCGTGGTCACTACCTTCACCCCTTTTGTGCTGCTTGGGCTGGCGTTGCTGATCGCCCTGGGGTTCGAATTCGTCAATGGCTTCCATGACACCGCCAACGCGGTGGCCACGGTGATCTACACCCATGCCCTGCCGGCACCCGTTGCGGTGGTGTGGTCAGGGTTGTGCAACTTCCTCGGGGTGCTGCTATCAAGCGGCGCGGTCGCATTCGGCATCGTCGCCCTGCTGCCGGTAGAGCTTATTCTGCAGGTTGGCTCCACCACCGGTTTCGCCATGGTTTTCGCGCTGCTGCTGGCGGCCATTATCTGGAACCTGGGCACCTGGTGGCTTGGGCTGCCGGCCTCCTCGTCCCATACGTTGATCGGCTCGATCATCGGTGTGGGGGTGGCCAATGCCCTGATGCACGGGCGGGCAGGCACCAGTGGCGTGGACTGGGCGCAAGCCAGCAAGGTGGGCTATGCCCTGCTGTTCTCGCCGCTGATTGGCTTTGCCTGTGCCGCACTGCTGCTGGTGGCGCTGCGGGCGCTGGTGAAGCGCAAGGCCCTGTACCAGGCGCCTGAGGGCAACACGCCACCGCCCTGGTGGATTCGCGGCGTGCTCATCCTTACCTGCACCGGTGTGTCATTCGCCCATGGCTCCAACGATGGGCAAAAAGGCATGGGCCTGATCATGCTGATACTGGTGGGTACCTTGCCCATGGCCTATGCCCTCAACAAGACCATGCCGGATGACCAGGCACAAGGCTTTGCTGCCATAGCGCAGGGTACCCGGCAGGCGCTTGGCAGTGCCGCGCCCATCCAGGGCGACCCGCGCCAGGTGCTCACGGCGTTTCTGGTTCAGCCGCAGGCCAGCCCGCAACTGCTGCCGGCGCTGGCCGCGCTCAGCGGCATGATTGGCGAGCAGGTCGCAGGCTACGGCTCGCTGAAGCGGGTACCCGCCGAGGCCATGGCCAACATACGCAATGACATGTACCTGGCCAGCGAAAGCATCCGCCTGATCGACAAGAACCGGCTGGTAGCGCTGGATGCCACCACTGCCCAGCAGCTGAAACAGTTCAAGGCGGCACTGGACGACGTTACCCGCTACATTCCGCTGTGGGTCAAGGTGGCGGTGGCCATCGCCCTGGGGCTGGGCACCCTGGTGGGCTGGCGACGCATTGTGGTTACCGTGGGCGAGAAGATCGGCAAGCAGCACCTCAGCTACGCCCAGGGCGCCTCGGCAGAGGTAGTGGCCATGTGCACCATCGGCGCGGCAGACATGTTCGGCCTGCCGGTATCCACCACCCACGTGCTGAGTTCGGGCGTGGCCGGCACCATGGTGGCCAGCGGCTCAGGGCTGCAGAAACGCACACTGCTGAACCTGCTGATGGCCTGGGTATTGACCCTGCCCGCCGCCATGCTGCTTGCCGGCTGCCTGTACTGGGTGTTGAGCCAGGTGTTCTGAACGCCTTCAGCTGTGCCCGTGGGCCTTGAGCCTGAGCTTGTCGGTGTCTACCCGTACGAAAACAGAATCGGCGGTGACGGTTAGCATATCGCCGGCCCACACTTCGCAGACCACCCGGCTCTTGCGCCCCACCTCCCCCTCTACCCGGGCCTTGAGCAACAACTCGACGCCCATGGGCGTAGGCTTCAGGTAGTTCAGGCCGAGGCTGCCGGTCACGCAGTCGATGCGGGGCAGGCTGCCAGGCTCGCGCCCTTCGCAGCGGTAGTGGTAGGCCATGGCCGTCCAGTTGGAGTGGCAGTCCACCAGCATTGCCAGCAGGCCGCCGTAAACCAGGCCGGGCCAACCGGTAAATGTGCTGTCGGGGGTGTGGCGGCAGACCAGGTGAATACCGTCTGTATCCCAGTGGCTTTGCACGTGCAGGCCGCTGGGGTGGGCGCAACCGCAGCCGTAGCAGATACCTTCTGGTGCAGCCAGGGCCTGCAGGCAAGTGAGGGTGTGGTTCATACGCTTCCTGTGCTTGTTGGAATGGGGGCGCGCAGCGCCCCCATTAAAGCAGAAGCCTCAAGCCGTTTGGGCAAGCTGCGCGCCGCGCCGCTGGGTCAGCGACACCAGCAGAATGAACGCCGTCACCGCTGCCGTCATCAGCGTCTCGTAGCGGTAGGCGTCGCTGAACAGCATGTACCCCAGCACCATGACGATGGTGCCGATCACCAGCCAGGTCAGCCAGGGGAACAGCCACATCTTCAGCTCCAGCGGCCGGCCTTCCCGTTCGGCGCGGGCCCGCATGCGCAACTGCGACACGGCGATTACCAGGTACACCAGCAAAGCGATGGCACCGGTGGTGGACAGCAGGAAGCCGAACACCTTGCCCGGGAACACATAGTTGACCAGGCACCCGGCGAAGCCGGCCAGGGTAGAGAACACCACCGCCACGGTCGGCACGCCGGAGCCGGCGATGCGCCGGGTAACGCTGAGCGCCTGGCCACGGGCACCCAGCGAATAGAGCATGCGCGAGGCGGTATACAGGCCGGAGTTCATGCAACTGGTCACGGCCACCAACACCACTACATCCACCAGCAGCTTGGCACCGGGCACATTCAACACCTCCAGTGCCCGCTGGAACGAACCCACCGCCTTCAGGCCGGGGTCGTTCCAGGCCACCAGCGACACCACCAGGAAGATCGATGCCAGGTAGAAGATGGCGATGCGGTACACCACCAGGTTGGTGGCACGGCGGATCTTATCCTTAGGGTTGGCCGTTTCGTCTGCCGCAATGGTGACGATTTCGGCACCGAAGAACGAGAAGATGGTAATCAGCACACCGCCCAGCACGGTGCCGAAACCGTTGGGCATGAAGCCGCCCTGGTCCCACAGGCGGCTGACCCCGGACACCTGCGCCAGCGGCCAGAAGCCGGTGACGGCCAGGGTGCACACCACGATGAAGGCGATGATCGCCACTACCTTCACCAGCGCGAACCAGTACTCGAAGGCCCCGAAGTTCTTGACGCTGACCAGGTTGGTGCCCGATAGCACCAGCATGATCACGAAGGCGAACAACCAGGACGGCACCTGCGGGAAGTAGGCATGCAAGATATCGGCGCCGGCGATGGCCTCCACCGGAATGATCAGCACCCAGAACCACCAGTACAGCCAACCGATGGTAAAGCCGGCCCACGGCCCGATGGCTTCGCTGGCGTAGGTGGAGAACGAGCCACTGGTGGGGTTGGCAATGGCCATTTCCCCAAGCATGCGCATCACCAGCAGCACCAGCAGGCCGGTCATGGCGTAGGAGATGAGAATCGCGGGGCCTGCCGTGGCAATCGCGTTGGACGAGCCGATGAACAGGCCGGCGCCGATGATGCCGGCGATCGAGATCATCGACACTTGGCGGGACGTAAGGCCATGTTGCAGTGAACGCTGTTTCTTATTGTTTGGGGAAGCCATGAGAACCCTCTACTGGATCGGCCATGCTTTTGATGGATCCGGGCCAGTATTCAACCTGCGACGGGGGGCAACAAACGACCTTTTAGAAGTATGTGATTCCACCAGGGAATGATATGGGTACCCATGCCCTCATCACCGGCTAACAGAACCTCACTGCATCGAAGAAGCCTGGCGCTCAGTTTGCCCTTCAGCTTAATTTTGCAGGAATACACGGAATGACCCCAATCGAATAATTCGTTTGCGCGGCTGCTGGCCAAAAGGCTTGGATAAGCACCTGACCGACCACAGGTGCCCGTACCCATGCTCCAGGAAAGTATCAGCCAGTCCATCGCCATCGTTCACCCCATCACCCTTTCCCATGGCCGTAACGCCGAAGTGTGGGGCACCGACGGCAAGCGCTACATCGACTTCGTTGGCGGCATCGGCGTGCTCAACCTGGGCCACTGCAACCCAGCGGTGGTGCAGGCCATCCAGGCACAGGCCGCCCAGCTGACCCACTACGCATTCAACGCCGCCCCGCACGGCCCCTACCTGGCGTTGATGGAGCGCTTGAGCCAGTTCGTGCCGGTCAGCTACCCCGTGGCAGGCATGCTGACCAACAGTGGTGCCGAAGCGGCGGAAAACGCCTTGAAGGTAGCCCGCGCGGCCACCGGCAAGCGCGCGGTCATTGCGTTCGACGGCGGGTTCCACGGCCGCACCCTGGCCACCCTGAACCTCAATGGCAAGGTGGCGCCCTACAAGCAGCGGGTCGGTGAATTACCGGGCCCGGTGTACCACCTGCCCTACCCCAGCGCCGACACCGGCGTTAGCTGTGACCAGGCGCTGGCGGCCATGGAGCGCTTGTTCAGTGTGGAGCTGGCCGTAGAAGACGTGGCCGCATTCATTTTCGAACCGGTACAGGGGGAAGGCGGGTTCCTGGCCATGGACCCTGGGTTTGCCCAGGCGCTGCGCCGCTTCTGTGATAGCCACGGCATTCTGCTGATCGTTGACGAGATCCAGTCCGGGTTTGGCCGCACCGGCCAGCGCTTCGGCTTTACCCGGCTGGGCATCGAGCCCGACCTCGTGCTGCTGGCCAAGAGCATTGCAGGCGGCATGCCGCTGGGGGCGCTGGTTGGCCGCCAGGCGCTGCTGGCCGCGCTGCCCAAGGGGGGCCTGGGCGGCACCTACTCGGGCAACCCGATCGCCTGTGCGGCAGCGCTGGCCAGCCTGGCGCAAATGACCGACACCAACATCGCGACCTGGGGTGAGCAGCAGGCCCAGGCCATTGCGCAGCGGTACGAGCAATGGAAGGCAAGCGGGTTGTGCCCGGCGCTTGGCCGCCTGACCGGCGTGGGGGCCATGCGTGGCATCGAGCTGGTGGACGCCGAGGGCAAGCCCGCGCCCGCCCAACTGGCCAAGGTGCTGGAAACGGCGCGGGCCAAGGGGCTGCTGCTGATGCCCAGCGGCAAGGCCCGGCACATCATCCGCCTGCTGGCACCGCTGACCATCGAGGCCGAGGTGCTCGAAGAAGGCCTGGATATCCTCGAGCAGTGCCTGGCGGCGTTGAACTGAGGCTTAGAGGCCCAGCTCTTCAGGGGTGAGCATGTCGGACTCGAACGCGATCCAGCCACCTTCGAGTTCGGCGTGGCCGTTCACGATCGGGCCGTAGTAGGTCAGGCCGTTCTCCAGGGTGACGCAGATGTGCGTGGCTGGTTTCTCCGGGGCAGCGAGGGTGCCTACGAAATGCACCTTCTTCAAGGTTTCGGTCACTGCCTCCAGGCCCACGCGCATGGCCGCATTTTCTGACGCTTCGGCGTCGCCGCCACGGTCTTCGGCGCTGATGGTGACGGTGGCGGTGTACGGGTACTTGCTGCTCAAACGGGTTACCTCAGGGGGTGGGTAGGGTTGTAGGGGCGTAGAGTACGGCAGGTGGTTGGGGTTGTCTCTAATGACCTGATCACGGAGCCAGCTACCTTGCAGCCAGCCCTGCAAAAGATGATCTGCCTGCCCCGATCTGTTAGGGTGCCCGCCGATGCACGCCACACCACACGAGGATACCGAGTGAGCGCCGAAGAACCCCTGATCGCCGACCTGTTCGATGTGGACAAACGCCTGTCCCTCAAGCCCGTGGTGGATTTCAACAGCTACCTGCGCAATGCTTTCGGCGAAGGGCCGTGCCGCTGCCACCGTTGCACCGAAGGCCAGGACCAGGCCAGCTACAGCCTTGCGCACAACTTTACCTTCGACAACCGCCAATGGCACCGGCGCTTCGCCAGCACCTGCGCCAGCGACGTGGCCCAGGTACTGAAAAAGGCCTGGCTGTCGTACACCAAGGCTGACCTGGGCCTGTTCGGCCCGCTGGACCTGACCACCGTCAAAACCTTCACCGAGGCCAGCCTGCACCCACGCCTGCTGGCCCTGTTGCCGGCCAGTGGCCTGGCCCGCGAAGTGGACGGCCAGTGGCAGTTGCAGGCCCCGGCCGACTGACAGCCAGGTGGTACGGCAGGATCCTCCGCGTCTGCTAACGTGGGGGGATCCGCCTCTGCGCAGGTAGTCTGTCATGGCCCGCACAACCCCCATCGAGCTGTACCGCAACATTGGCATCGTTGCCCACGTGGATGCCGGCAAAACCACCACCACCGAGCGAATCCTGTTCTACACCGGGGTCAACCACAAGATGGGCGAGGTGCATGACGGCGCCGCGACCATGGACTGGATGGCCCAAGAACAAGAGCGCGGCATCACCATCACTTCAGCCGCTACCACGGCTTTCTGGCAGGGCTCGGCCAAGCAGTTCGCCCACAAGTACCGCTTCAATATCATCGACACCCCCGGCCACGTCGACTTCACCATCGAGGTGGAGCGTTCGCTGCGCGTGCTCGACGGCGCGGTGGTGGTGTTCAGCGGCGCCGACGGGGTAGAGCCGCAGTCCGAAACGGTGTGGCGGCAGGCCAACAAGTACCATGTGCCGCGCCTGGCCTACATCAACAAGATGGACCGCCAGGGCGCCGACTTTCTGCGGGTGGTCAAGCAGATCGACCAGCGCCTGGGCCATCACCCGGTGCCCATTCAGCTGGCCATTGGCAGCGAAGAACACTTTATGGGCCAGATCGACCTGGTGAAGATGAAAGCCATCTACTGGAACGACGCCGACCAGGGCACCAGCTACCGCGAAGAGCAGATCCCCGCTGAGCTGCAGGCGCTGGCTGATGAGTGGCGTGCGCAGCTGGTGGAGGCTGCTGCCGAAGCCGACGACGCACTCACCCTGAAGTTTCTTGAAGGCGAGCCGCTGACGACCGACGAAATCAAGGCCGGCCTGCGCAAGCGCACCCTGAACAACGAAATCGTGCCCACCGTGCTGGGCTCATCGTTCAAGAACAAGGGGGTGCCGCTGATGCTCGACGCGGTGATCGACTACCTCCCTGCCCCCTCCGAGATCCCGGCTATCCGTGGCACCCACCCGGACGACGACACCCAACACCTGGAGCGCCACGCCGACGACAACGAGCCGTTCTCGGCCCTGGCGTTCAAGATTGCCACCGATCCCTTCGTCGGCACGCTGACCTTTGCCCGGGTCTATTCCGGCGTGCTCAGCTCTGGCAATGCCGTGCTCAACTCGGTCAAGGGCAAAAAGGAGCGCATTGGCCGCATGGTGCAGATGCACGCCAACCAGCGTGCAGAAATCAAGGACGTGTGCGCCGGTGACATTGCCGCGCTGATCGGCATGAAGGACGTGACCACCGGCGATACCCTGTGCGACCTGGACAAGCCCATCGTGCTGGAACGCATGGATTTCCCCGACCCGGTGATTTCCGTGGCGGTGGAACCCAAGACCAAGGCCGACCAGGAAAAAATGGGCATCGCCCTGGGCAAGCTGGCCCAGGAGGACCCGTCGTTTCGCGTACGCACCGATGAGGAAACCGGCCAGACCATCATCTCCGGCATGGGCGAGCTGCACCTGGACATCATCGTCGACCGCATGCGCCGCGAGTTCAACGTGGAGGCCAACATCGGCAAGCCGCAGGTGGCGTACCGCGAAAAAATTCGCAACACCTGCGAGATTGAAGGCCGCTTCGTTCGCCAGTCGGGTGGCCGTGGCCAGTATGGCCATTGCTGGATTCGCTTTGCGCCGGGTGACGAAGGCACCGAGGGGCTAACGTTCATCAACGAGATTGTGGGCGGCGTGGTGCCAAGGGAATACATCCCGGCCATTCAGAAGGGCATCGAAGAACAGATGAAGAACGGCGTGCTGGCCGGCTACCCGCTCATCAACCTGAAGGCTGCGGTGTATGACGGCTCCTATCACGACGTGGACTCCAACGAGATGGCCTACAAGATCGCCGCCTCCATGGCCACCAAGCAACTGGCACAACACGGCGGCGCGGTATTGCTGGAGCCGGTGATGAAGGTAGAGGTGGTCACCCCAGAGGAGTACCAGGGGGACATCCTGGGTGACCTCAGCAGGCGCCGGGGCATTATCCAGGATGGCGATGAAACGCCGGCCGGCAAGGTCATCCGCGCGGAAGTGCCGCTGGGCGAGATGTTCGGCTACGCCACGTCGATGCGCTCGATGAGCCAGGGCCGGGCGAGCTTCTCCATGGAGTTCACCCGCTATGCCGAGGCACCGGCCAGCATCGCCGACACCTTCGTCAAGAAGAACCGCGGCGGGTAGGTGCGGTTTTAGCTGTAAACAGCCGGCCCTGAACCGTTAATGCTGCTCCCCTGCCCGCTTCAACAGCTTCTTGCACCGCTCAGACAGGTGCACCACCCGCAAATGCTTGCCGGCCTTTGCATAGCGTTCACGCAGGGTTTTCAGGGCGGCGATGGCCGAGTAATCGACAAAGCTCAGGTGCTGGCAGTCCAGCGTGACCTGGGCAGGGTCGTTGGGCGTGTCGAACTGGTTGAGAAACGACGTGGTGGAGGCAAAGAACAGCGTGCCATGCACCTGGTAACGCTTGCCACCCTCCCCGTCATCATGGCTATCGGCATACAACTCCCGGGCATGCTGCCAGGCAAAGTTCAGCGCCGCGACAATGATGCCGAACAGCACAGCCATGGCCAGGTCGGTCAGCACCGTGACGATGGTCACCGCAATGATTGCCAGCACGTCGCTGGCCGGCACTTTGTGCAACACCCGCAGCGATGCCCAGGCAAACGTCTGCTGGGCCACCACGAACATCACGCCCACCAGCGCGGCCAGCGGAATACGCTCGATCAATGGCGACAGGAACAACACGAACAGCAGAATCATCACCCCGGCGACCACCCCCGACAAACGGCCACGGCCACCGGAACTGAGGTTGATCACGGTTTGCCCGATCATCGCGCAGCCGCCCATGCCGCCGCACAGGCCAGACACCATGTTCGCCGCACCCAACGCCACGCACTCGCGGTCGGGGTAGCCGCGGCTCTCGGTGATTTCATCGGTAAGGTTCAGGGTAAGCAGGGTTTCCAGCAGGCCGACCATGGCCATCAGCACCGCATAAGGGGCAATGATGCGCAGGGTTTCCAGGTTCCAGGGCACATCGGGCAGCGCCAGCGGCGGCAGGCCACCGGCAATGTGCGCCATGTCACCCAGGGTGCGGGTGGGCAGATCGAGCAGGTATACCAACAGGCCCACGCCGAGAATCGCCACCAGCGCCGGGGGCACCGTGCGGGTCAGTTTGGGCAGCCCATAGACCACCAGCATGGTCAGGCCCACCAGCCCGGCCATCAGGTACAACGGCGTGCCCGTCAACCATTGCTCGCCTTGCTTGAAGTGCTCCAGCTGGGCCATGGCGATAACGATGGCCAGGCCGTTGACGAAGCCCAGCATCACCGGGTAAGGCACCAGGCGCACCAGTTTGCCCAGGCGCAACAAACCGAACAGCATCATCACCACACCCCCCAGCAATACCGTTGCCAGCAGGTATTGGGCGCCGTGCTGCACTACCAGCGCCACGATCACCACGGCCATTGAGCCGGCAGCACCAGAAATCATCCCCGGCCGGCCACCGAACAGCGCAGTCAGGGTGCAGATGATGAACGCGCCGTACAGGCCCATCAGCGGGTTGAGGTGGGCCACCAGGGCAAAGGCGATGCACTCAGGCACCAGCGCAAACGAAGTCGTCAGGCCGGCCAGCAGGTCGGCACGTAGGTTGGCAGGTTTCATGAGCATCCTGTGTTGCGGCCCGCGAAGGGCAGTGAAAAAGCAGGGGCGCGATGTTACGGAATTTGTCTGACAGCGGCCACCGTTCATCATCAGCCGCCAGCCCGGGGTGACACCTACGCCAAACTGCCTTTCACCAACCACTCGGCCATGGAGGCATCTTCCAGCGCGTACTCGCCACGGTTGGCCTTCCATACCAGTTCCTTTTCGCGCAACGCGTCCAGGGCTTTTTGTACGTTCGGCGTGCTGGCATTGGGTTCCGCCTGCTGGCGCTCAAGGGTGCGGTTGACGTCGGCCAGGGTCTGCTCGCTGAACGGCGTGAAAGGCTGGCCGCCCAGCGCCCGACCAGCCATCACCGCCAATACCGCCTGCTGCAGCGGCGACAGGTCGTTCCAGGCACTTTCGTAGTCGCTCCACACGCCGGCTTGGTGGTTCAGCGCACCCGTGCGCAACAGCGCCCCCAGGTTCCCCGCCGCGCCGAGCCCCACACTTACCTCAGCCAGCAGCTTGCCGAGCATTTCTGGCCGCCGCCCTACCCGCTCAAAGGCATCCTCCAGGTCATCGACCTTGAACTGGTTGCTGTCTGCCAGCCGGCTGTTCCACACCTGGGTGATGAACTCGACAAAATCACGCCCCAGCAAGGGGAACGGGGTAATGCTGGCGCCGTAGAACGGCTGTTTGCTCTTGAGTACCAGGTTGGCCAGTTTGTCGCGGCTGGAACCTGTGAATACCAGGCGCAAGCCGTCTGGCCGGTCACCCCGGTTAAGCTGGTCGCGTGCAGCCTTCAGGGCAAACATGGCATTCAGCCCGCCTGCGCTGTTGAGTGCATGCTGGGCTTCGTCGATGATCAGGATGACCATTTGGCCAGCTACCTGGTGCAGCACGGCCAGTGCCTGTGCCAGGGTCGTGCCGGCAGGCAGTTGCGGCCGGGTAAAGTCCCAGCTCAAGGTACGCAGCAGGTTGATCTTGTCGATGCCGGCCTTCTTCGCCGTTTTGGCCAGCGTACCCTCGAAGACGGCCAGTGCCGTGCCGATGGCCCCGCTGATGAGTTCGGCCGGGTCCGTATCGCGGTCCGACCACAAGTCGACGTACACCGGCAACCAGCCGCGCTGCACGCACGCCGGCACAAGGTCGTTGTTGAGGAAGGTGCTCTTGCCGGTGCGCCTGGGCGCGGCCAGGAACATACCCGAGCTGTAATCCACCAGCGATTCACCGGCAAGGTCGCGCACCAGGGTCTCTGCCAGCGCGGTACGGCGGAAGATGGGGCGGGACGGGCTCATAGGTTTATCCTTGATTATCTAGCCAACTATATTTTATAGCTTAACGGATAAATATAGATAATGGAGCCTAGATCACCCAGGCTCAGCCACAGTGCTTTAGATTTGCCAACATGCCTATTCCACCATGCGGGGAACAACGCCATGCCGCTACGCCCTCTTGCCTTCGGCCTGCTGCTCATTGCCAGTTTTACTGCCCACGCCGCCACCGAAGTACTGCCACTGCAACACCGCAGCAGCGCCGAACTGCTACCTACCGCCAAGGCGTTCATCGGCGGGGATGGAACGGTGACCGCCTTCGAGAACAAGCTGGTAGTGAACGCCAGTACGCAGCGCATCGATGATTTGCGCACCTTGTTGCAGCAGCTGGACACCGCCCCAAAACGCCTGCTCATCAGCGTCGACAACGACGACAGCAACTACCAGGATAACCGCGGCAACGGCCAGGTCATCCGCCACAGCACGCAGAACCGCGAAGGGGGCGTGCAACAAATCCAGGCCAGCGAAGGGCAACCGGCACTGATTCAACTGGGCCAGAGCATACCTATTACCCAAGTGGGCACCGATGACTACGGGCGGCTGCGCAGTGATACCCAGTACCGCAATGTAACCCAAGGCTTTTATGTAACACCCAGCCTGAGCGGCGACACCGTCAGGCTGCAAATAAGCACCAACAATGACCGAATGAGCAGCGAACGTGCTGATGTAGTGAAAGTACAGAGCACCGACACGACCATCACCGGCAAGCTCGGCGAGTGGTTGCCCCTGGCAGGGTCCAACTCGCAAAGCATCGCAGGGCGTAGCGATTCAAGCCGCACTTACGGCACGCAGCGGGGGGACAACATGACCCTGCGGGTAAAAGTGGAGCTTTTGGAGTGATCCAGGCCATTCAAGAGCTCGACCAACGGCCTTGAAACTGACTGACGAGTCGTATTAGACCAAAGATGTAGTAGACCAAAAAAAGCACTACAAAACGTTTGACAGGCTCTTTTTACCAAGGGCATGATGGCCTCGCTCCCGCTAATCAGGGGCCCTGAACGGGGCCTTCGAGGTGGACTCCGCTCACCCCAGGGGTAACCTCGCGTCCACACGGCCCACAAGGCGGTTCGACAGGATTGCGACTGCAACGAAGAAGTTGTCCCGAGGGACGGAAGCGCATCACCGCAGTACTGGCAACCGCAGCGCTGGGCAGCAAGGCAACCACGAGCCGACCTGCCGAAGCACATGCTTGTCTGGCCTGCCCTTCCCCTTCGCGCCTTCACCTTCGTCGTCGCATTCCTGCGTATAGGACAACCGCCCGGCCCCTGACCGGCCCCGAGCATCAGCACAATTACCCCAAGATCGATGCGACGAGGTTTATTTCCATGGCACTGACACGCGAACAGCAAATTGCAGCCCTCGAAAAAGACTGGGCCGAGAACCCGCGCTGGAAAGGCGTGACCCGTACCTACACCGCCGCCGATGTCGTTCGCCTGCGTGGCTCCCTGCAGCCGGAGCACACCCTGGCGCGCCAGGGTGCCGAAAAACTGTGGAAGCTGGTCACCCAAGGTGCCCACCCGTCCTTCCGCCCAGAAAAAGACTTCGTCAACTGCATGGGCGCCCTCACCGGCGGCCAGGCCGTGCAGCAGGTAAAAGCCGGCATCCAGGCCATCTACCTGTCGGGCTGGCAGGTTGCTGCCGACAACAACTCGGCCGAGTCGATGTACCCCGACCAGTCGCTGTACCCGGTTGACTCGGTCCCCACCGTGGTCAAGCGCATCAACAACTCGTTCCGCCGCGCCGACCAGATCCAGTGGAAGGCCGGCAAGAACCCGGGTGACGATGGCTACATCGACTACTTCGCGCCGATCGTGGCCGACGCCGAAGCCGGCTTTGGCGGCGTACTGAACGCCTACGAGCTGATGAAGAACATGATCGAGGCAGGCGCTGCCGGTGTGCACTTCGAAGACCAGCTGGCCTCGGTGAAAAAATGCGGCCACATGGGTGGCAAGGTACTGGTGCCTACCCAGGAAGCTGTTCAGAAGCTGGTGGCTGCGCGCCTGGCTGCCGACGTGGCGGGTGTGCCCACCATCATCCTGGCCCGCACCGACGCCAACGCTGCCGACCTGCTGACCAGCGACTGCGACCCGTACGACCAGCCATTCGTCATTGGCGAGCGTACCCGTGAAGGCTTCTACAAAGTGCGCGCCGGCCTTGACCAGGCCATCGCCCGCGGCCTGGCCTACGCGCCGTATGCCGACCTGATCTGGTGCGAAACCGCCAAGCCAGACCTGGACGAAGCCCGCCGCTTCGCCGAAGCGATCAAGAAGGAGTACCCGGACCAGATCCTGTCGTACAACTGCTCGCCTTCCTTCAACTGGAAGAAAAACCTGGACGACGCGACCATCGCCAAGTTCCAGCGCGAGCTGTCGGCCATGGGCTACAAGCACCAGTTCATCACCCTGGCGGGTATCCACAACATGTGGCACGGCATGTTCAACCTGGCGCATGACTACGCCCGTAACGACATGACCGCCTACGTGAAGCTGCAGGAGCAGGAGTTCGCTGACGCCAGCAAGGGCTACACCTTCGTGGCGCACCAGCAGGAAGTGGGCACCGGCTACTTCGATGACATGACCACCGTGATCCAGGGTGGGGCGTCGTCGGTGACGGCACTGACCGGCTCTACCGAGGAAGAGCAGTTCCACTGATAGTGGGTTGCGGTTGAATGAAGGCCCGGGGCTTGCGAAAGCCTCGGGCCTTTTTTGCATGGCGTCGAATAGCCGTTGTTTGCGCAGATGTGGCCGGTTTGAGTTGTGCGGCGGCGCGCAGATCGCGCGCCGCCCGCGCGGCGCATCGCGAGCTGCGCTCGCTCCTACGTTTGTTTCGGGCCAATTATTCCTGGGG